>JBBANT010000004.1:34358-41198 GCA_040401815.1 Ilumatobacteraceae bacterium
ATGGACGAACCCTTTGGTGCCCTCGACGAAATGACCCGAGAATATATGCAGGGCGAATTGCTGCGCATCTGTGCTGCAACGGGCACCACCGTCGTGTTTGTTACGCACTCGATTCCTGAAGCCGTGTATTTATCCAATCGCGTTGTGGTGATGTCTCCGCGGCCCGGGCGCATCACAAAGATCGTGCCGGTATCGCTGGGTGCCGAGCGAACCGAAGACACCCGCAATCGAACACCATTCTTTGAAGCCATCACCGCCGTGCGTGAAGGCCTGCGTGGCATGCATGCAGCGCATGTTGGCCTGGGTAACGACGACCGATGAACAACGTGGTGCGGTTAATCAGCAGGGTGCTGCCGGCCGTTGTTTTTGGTGCGCTGTTTTTAGGAACGTGGGAATGGGCAGTTCGTTTCTTTGAACTCAAACCCTATTTTCTCACCGCGCCAAGCAGCATTTGGGAACAATTCATCACCAACTTTTCGTTCATTCGCGGTGCAGCCACTGTGTCTGGCACCAACGCACTGATCGGTCTTGTCGCAGGCACCGTACTGGGCGTGATGATGAGTTTCGTGCTGAGCCGCTTTCGTTTTCTCAACCAGATCATCAGCCCGTTGGCAGTGGCTCTTAACGCCGTGCCAATTTTTGTGTTGGTTGCTGTGCTGAACAACATGTACTCAATCACGAGCGAGATCCCGCGTCGCATCATGGTGCTTTTGGTGGTGTACTTCATCGTCTTGGTGAATGTTGCACGTGGTTTGACCCAGATTTCGTCGACTCACGCCGAACTCATGCGGTCCTATGCCGCCAGTGACATCGCAATATTGCGCAAGGTGCGGGTTCCCAACGCTCTGCCGTTTCTTTTCGTATCACTCAAAATCGCAGCACCTGCGGCAGTCATCACTGCCTTTGTCAGCGAGTATTTCGGGGGCTCACAAAACGGCTTAGGTAGCCGTATCTCGAGCAACATCGCTAACTCCAAGAATGCTGCCGCCTGGGCCTACGTTTTGGCGGCCTGCTTACTTGGGCTACTGTTCTACCTATTCTCCGTAGTAATGGAGAGCCTCAACCGCAAGGGTGAGGCCAAGTAATACAACACAAACACAACATCTGGGTGCAAACACCCAGAAGGGGAGAGAACACATGAAGAAGCGTTCAGTAAGGGTTGCTTTCGCCAGCATCGCCGCGCTGTCATTGCTCGTAGCCGCCTGTGGCGGTAGCGATGATGCAGCCGACGAAGTGGCCGACGAGTCAACGGAAGAAACAACCGACGAATCAACAACCTGCACCACACCGACACCGGTGAAGCTGCAGTTGCAGTGGTTCATCCAAGCCCAGTTCGCCGGCTATTTCGCCGCACAGGAACAGGGCTTCTATGCAGACCAGTGTCTTGACGTAACCATCGTTGAAGGTGGCGTTGACATCACTCCGCAGACCGAACTGGCCACGGGCAATGTCGACTTCGCAATCTCGTGGGTGTCTAAAGCACTTGCCAGCCGTGAAGCAGGCGCCGACATTGTGAACATCGCCCAGGTGTTCCAGCGTTCAGGCACCTTGCAGGTGTCGTTCAAGGACAAGAACATCACTTCTCCAGCAGACTTTGCCGGCAAGAAGATCGGTAACTGGGGCTACGGCAACGAATTTGAAATCTTCGCTGCTTTGACCAAGGCCGGTCTTGACCCAGCAACAGACGTCTCGCTCGTGCAACAGCAGTTCGACATGGTCGGCTTGCTGACTGGCGACATTGATGCAGCCGAGGCAATGACCTACAACGAGTACGCACAAGTGCTCGAAGCGGTCAATCCTGCCACTGGCGCGCTCTACACGGCGGATGACTTCAACGTCATTTCGTACGAAGAGGCCGGTGTTGGAATGTTGCAAGATGCCATCTGGGCATCAGGCGAGCGTTTGGCTAGCGATGCTGCATATGCAGACACCGCGGCGAAGTTCGTTGCTGCATCACTCCAGGGTTGGGCATATTGCCGTGACAACGTTGAAGCGTGCCGTGACATCGTGTTGGCAAAGGGCTCCAAGCTCGGCGCCAGCCACCAGTTGTGGCAGATGAACGAAGTCAACAAGTTGATCTGGCCAGCGGCCGGCGGCGTGGGCTTCATTGACGAGGCTGCTTGGAATCGCACTGCGACCCTGTCGCAAGAGACCAAGAACCTCGAAGGTGGCACCGTGCTCACCGCAGCACCAGATGCTGGGGCGTACACCAACGACATCGTGACGCAAGCACTCGACATCCTCGCGGGTCTCGGTGTGGACACAACCGGTTCGTCATACGCACCAATCGAAGTCACCCTCAATGAAGGTGGCAATTAAGTAAGTTGACCGAACGCAGCGCTCGTCGCTGCACACGTCGCACGAGGGTGCGGGTCGCCACAAGCGGCCCGCACCCTTCGTGTTTGTGGAGGTCGCTCTCGGCTCAGCCGGTGTAGTGCTTGTCGGCGATATTCAGGGCCTCGTCGATGATGGCCAGACCCGTGCGAATATCTGCCTCACTCGTGGTGCATGGGGGAACCACATGGATGCGATTGAAGTGGGTGAATGGCCACATGCCCTGCTGCTTGCAGAACGCCACGATTTCGGCCATGGGTTTGGCGTCGGCGCCTGACGCATTGAACGGCACGTAGGGCTCGCGGGTGTCGCGATTGCGCACGAGTTCAAGAGCCCAGAACATGCCAACACCACGCACGTCGCCAACCGATGGGTGTTTGTCCTTCAAGCGATCAAGCTCGGGCCCGATGACGTTTTCGGCCATACGGCGCACATGCTCGAGCACCTTTTCTTCTTTGAAGATGTTGATCGATGCCACGGCTGCTGCACACGCAAGTGGGTGACCCATGTAGGTGAGGCCACCTGGGTAGACGCGCTCTTTGAACGTGTCAGCAATTTTCTGGCTGATGACCACACCGCCAAGTGGCACGTAGCCCGAGTTGACACCCTTGGCAAAGCAGATGAGATCTGGTGTGACGCCCCATTTGTTGACAGCGAACCATTCGCCGCAACGACCGAAACCGGCCATGACTTCGTCGCACATCATGACGATGCCGTATTTGGTGCACAAGTCGCGAACGCCCTGCAAGTAGCCATCGGGTGGCACCAAGATGCCGTTGGTGCCGACGACAGTCTCTAGACCAATCATGGCAACCGTGTGTGGGCCTTCGACCATCAACACCTCTTCAAGATGCTGTAGCGCTCGCTCGCACTCTTCTTTATCGCTAGACGAATGAAACGCCGAACGGTACGGGTATGGGCCCCAAAACTTAACAGCGCCCGAGGCACCGGTTTCGTTTGGCCAGCGGCGTGGGTCACCCGTAAGTGCAATCGCGCCAGCGGTGGAGCCGTGGTACGAGCGATACATCGTGAGAATTTTGTGGCGACCGGTGTGCAACTTGGCGAGACGCACTGCGTTCTCGGCAGCCTCGGCACCACCATTGGTGAAAAAAACCATGTCTAAATCACCTGGCGCCACCTCGGCAATCAGTCGGGCGGCCTCGGAACGCATCTCATTGGCATGAAATGGGGCAATCGTGCACATCTGGGCGGCATATTCCTGAATGGCCTTGACCAGTTTCGGGTGTTGGTGGCCGATGTTGACGTTGACCAACTGGCTAGAGAAGTCCAAGAACTTCTTGCCGTTGGAGTCCCAGAAGTACGAACCCTGCGACTTGACTACATCAACGGGGTCAATCAGCGCTTGGGCCGACCATGAGTGAAATACGTGCTTGCGGTCGTCGAGATACGCCTTGGTCTTTTCAGCAGTCATACTGCGAGCCTACTTACGGCTTGGATTAGGGGTGCAACCCACGTAGGTGATGGGCGTCGGCAAGTGCCTTGACCCCCAGCACCGAGGCAGCCGCGCGGTACGTAAGGCGATTTTCTGTGGAGAATTCGTGCAGGCGTTTGAACGCCGAGCGCATCGTTGCCACGACTGACACATTTACTTCGTCTTCGTCCCATTGCAAGTGGGCGAAGTTTTGGCACTGTTCGAGATACGAGCAGGTAACGCCCCCAGCATTGGCAAAGATGTCGGGCACGATGATGACGCCTCGCTCGTTGAGCACATCATCGGCGCCCGGGGTGAGCGGGCCGTTGGCCCCTTCGATGACGTATTTGGCCGTCATGAGCCCCGCCTCGCGCACATCCACTGCACCACCCAGCGCACATGGCATGGCGATATCTGAAGGCAAGCCAAACACATCGGTGGAGCGTTCGATGCCGCGCGCAATTACCTCGCCAACGCCCGCATCCACCACGCTGCCCACACCTCGTTGAGTGGCGTGCACGAGCGCGTCGATGTCAATGCCTTTCTCGCTGGCAATCACCCCGCCAACATCGGAGATGCCAACAACTCGTGCACCCCATCCAGCTGCGAGCCGTGCCGCCCACATGCCGACATTGCCGAACCCTTGAATCACAATTCGCTTGCCCTCCAGCGATGTGCCGTTGGCCTGACAAACCAACAATGCAGCCTCAACCACCCCGCGACCTGTTGCCGAGTCGCGGCCTAACGACCCGCCGAGTGCAAGTGGCTTGCCGGTGACTACGCCTGGCACTGCGTGGCCGATGCCGATGGAGTATTGATCCATGACCCAGGCCATGACCTGGGCGTTGGTGCCCACGTCAGGTGCAGGCACGTCTTTGTCGGGGCCGAGGAATGCGAAGATTTCCGACACGTATCGACGGGTTACCCGTTCGAGTTCGCGCATGCTGAGTGATTTTGGATCTAGTGCAATACCACCCTTGGCACCGCCAAGAGGCAGGTTCATGAGCGCGGTCTTGAGCGACATGGCGGCAGCGAGCGACACGGTTTCGTCGCGGCTCACCGACGGGTGGTAGCGGATTCCACCTTTGCCTGGCCCGCGAGTGATGTTGTGTTGCACCCGCCAGCCAGTGAATCGCACGCGGGTGCCGTTGTCGAGGCGAACAGGAATGGAAACTTCAAGCACGCGTCGTGGCGCAATCAAATTTTCGATGACGCCATCTTCGAGCTGCAGCCACTCGCCAGCGTCGCGCATCCGCGACTCGATTGATGCCAACGATTGATCGGCAGGGGGTTCGGGTCGGGTCATCAAGAATCCAACAGCGTCGTTGCTGTCTTAACGAAATGTTAGGGCATCCAAAGAAAACATTCTGGAAACACAACCCTGACAACCACGAAACCTTGGTCTTTTATTGTTTGCGCTTAGGAGCCAGCGTTGTCTCCGTATTTCACAACAAATCACAGAAAAGGGGAATGCGGTGGACAGTGCAGGTCTTGTTTGGGTACTGATTTCGTCAGCTCTCGTGTTGTTTATGACACCGGGCTTGGCGTTTTTCTATGGGGGCATGGATCGACGTCGCAACGTTCTCAACATGCTCCTGATGAACTTCTACTGCATCTTGGCAGTGCCAGTGCTGTGGATGGTGCTCGGCTACTCGCTCGCACAAGTGCCGTTCGACAATGACTTCATCGGAAGTTTTGATTCGTTTCTGTTGAGCGACATCACTGCAGCTGGTGACGGTGGAACCTTGGCGACGATTGCATTCCTGGGAATGTTTGCTGCGATCACGCCTGCTCTCATCTCTGGCGCTGTTGCGGGACGAATGAAGTTCAGCGCATGGGCAATCTTCGTACCGCTCTGGCTCTTCATCGTGTACGTGCCCGTGTTCAAGTGGGTGTACGGCGGATGGCTTGGACAGCGCGGATCGCTCGACTTCGCGGGGGGTACTGCAATTCACGTGAACGCAGGAATCGCAGCACTTGCGGCGGTGCTAGTCCTCGGCAAGCGCAGGGTTGATCCTGCGCCTCCGCATTCGATGCCACTCGTCATGATCGGCACCGGAATCCTGTGGTTCGGCTGGTTCGGCTTCAACGCTGGTTCAGCGTTGGCCGCGAATGGACAAGCGGCCCAGGCGTTCATGAACACCTTCCTGGCAGGTGCCGCTGCGGGACTTGCATGGATCCTCGTGGAGTGGATGCGAGATGGTCGTCCATCAAATCTTGGAGCTGCTTCTGGCATCGTTGCTGGATTAGTCGCCATAACACCAGCCGCTGGCTATGTGTCGGGTGGTGCACCACTGGCAATCGGAGCAATCGCCGGTGCCGTGTGTTGCTATGCGGTCCGCCTCAAGACCAAACTTGGGTATGACGATGCTCTTGACGTGGTGGGAGTCCACTTCGTTGGTGGTCTCGTTGGTTCACTTCTCATCGGATTCTTCGCGAACCCGTCGTTTTTCGAGGGAAGCTTCAGCGAGGGAATTTTTTACGGCGGGTCGGCAGACTTGCTGATCGAACAGGCGTTGGCCAACGGGGTTGCCATCGTGTGGTCCTTCGTCCTCACGTGGGTGATCATGAAAGTGTTGGCCGCTACGGTCGGGGTTCGAGCCGAAGAACAAGCCGAACTCACTGGCCTGGACCTCGCATTGCACTCTGAAACCGCATATCACGACTAATTCAACAGAACCGATAGGAGACCAACATCATGAAACTCATTACTGCAATTATCAAGCCATTCAAACTCGACGAGGTGAAAGATGCCTTGAAAGCAGCCAACGTCACCGGCATTACGGTGACGGAGGTGCGCGGCTTTGGTCGCCAAGGCGGTCATGTGGAGACGTACCGAGGCGCTGAATACAAAGTTGATTTCATCCCCAAGGTGCGATTGGAGTTGGTCGTCGACGATGCTGTCGCTGACCAAGTGGTGGAAGTGATCGTGAAGAGTGCTGGCACCGGCAAAATCGGTGACGGCAAAGTGTGGATCACCGAAGTCTCACGAGTCATACGCATCCGCACCGGGGAAGAAGGTCGAGACGCGATTTAGCGTCGAGACCTGGTGGTGCGTCGAGACGCGATTTAGC
>JBBANT010000004.1:41298-58934 GCA_040401815.1 Ilumatobacteraceae bacterium
GGTCGAGACGCGATTTAGCGTCGAGACCTGGTGGTGCGTCGAGACGCGATTTAGCGTTTTTGTTGCCGGCGCTCGCGCCGTGCGGCACGCTTCGCTGCTTGCTCGGCCGCGTTCGCTTGCACGGGCGTAGCTACTTCGCCGGCAGGTATTTTGAAGCGGTCGTCTTCGGTGACTAAGCGCCGAAATCCACCTAGCGCGGCTGAATACTGCACAGCCATGAGCCGCACCGCATCGAGGGTGAACTTGTCGATCGCTGCCGGAATCACTGCCTGTAGGTCTTCGAACGACGGGTCGTCGCTGGCGTCACCGAGGGTGTCAACGAAATATTCGGTGCACGGTTCGCTCAACAGCACGCCAGCGTCGATGATGGCTTTGCGAGCCACCATTCCGGTGCGAACGTTCGTAGCCAGCGTGTTGGCTTCGTCAAATGCACCACGGCGCAATCCAACAGCGCGTGCGAAGGGGTCGCGCAACGCTTCGGGCAGAGCCTGGGCAAGCGCACCTAATGACTGGTCACTAATGGTGGCGAATACGGCGATGTAACGCCGCTCGACAATAATTTGATCGCGGGCCAAGTTCATGGGCATAGCTAATTGACCCCTTGAATCAATTCGAATCAGTTCGAATCACATCGGGACAGACGGGGAAAGCCCCGTGGAAAGTCAGCCGATGACTTTGACGTTGTTGGCTTCGACGCCCTTGCGACCTTCGCCGAGTTCGAACTCGACTTGTTGGCCAGCCTGGAGCGACTTGCGCCCGGTGCCTTCGATGTTGGAGAAGTGAACGAACACATCTGAATCGCCATCGCGAGAGATGAATCCAAAACCCTTTTCATCATTGAAGAACTTCACGGTACCTGTTGCCATAACCACTCATTTCGTTGTTTGCTATTGACATATCGATCGATATGTCTTATGGCCAGACTACTGACGCACTTGGCGGTTTCCTAGCCCAGGCGAACAATTTTGTGCTAGCGCAAAATTACCGCTTGTAACTCGCGCACCCGAATGCCATAGGGGGCGCCAAGCCGCAGATCCGGTAGGCGCCCAGACCCCCCAACGTTGGTACGCCAGGTAATCGACCAGACCACGTCGAGCCGAGCACGAAAGACGCCCCCTTGCTGTTGGGCCGACGGAATGGCGTATTCATAGGTGCAGTCAGACTCAACGAAGCTTGGCAGCAACGGCGACCACGACAAGCCGGGGCCATCGCAGTCGGCCACATCGCCCGTGCCGTCACCGGGGTGGAATTCAAGCGATGAGGGTGTGGCCGTGGTGGTCATGGTGACTATTCCTCGCGGCGTGGGCACCCGTGCCGTGACCGACACGGGTCGCCACAACGCAGGGTGCACCCAAAACCACGTGGGGGTTTTGACGATTCCCTTGTGGGGTGCCGGAGAAAAGTAGTGCAGCAACTGGGGCACGCGGTCGCGCACCACGTCTCGTGTTGACTCGGCTGCGGTTTCTACCGAAATATCGGGCAGCCATACCAGGCGAGATTCGCCATTGCGTTCGCAGTTGTACAGCGTCCAAGTGATGCCGTTCCAATATCGAATGGTCAGGCCTGCTCGCACACCAAGTTGGTACATACTTTCTGGCAACACCCATTCGCAGCGATCAAGTGATGTGTCACCCTCGTAAGAAATTCCGGCGTAGATGTGTTCGCCGTCGATGCCTGCTTCGGCGGCGTTGGCCGGTGTGGCGTGCAGTGAAAAAAGAGCTAGCAAGATTGCGACAGCCAGCGTGGCAGCCGCAAAGGAGCGTGGAACACACCAGCGAATGTTCATGGCGCACAAAACCGCACAGCGGGCGAGCGACGCTCGATTCGTCGCGACCACAGTTGCCAAGACTCGTTCACATTGGCCAGAGTCCATTCGACTCGGCGTGTCCAGATTGTGGAATCAAAAATGATGTCACCAAGTTCGGTGTCGGCCATACTGGCGTCAAAATAAATACGTGTGTCGTACTCGCATGTGGTGAGCCGTACGCGATCACTCGATGTAAATGTGAGTACCTCAAGCGACCACTCCAAACGGCCCTCGTCGGGTTTGGTACGTAGTTGCTCGTTGGCATAAAAAGCCAGTGCTTCACTAAGCCGTGTGCGCTCGGGTGAGTCGGGGGCGGTGAAGCGTGTGATGTCGCAGCGCACGGGGCGTTGAAAACACCCGACCCACTGCGCCAGCAATGCGGTAAATGATTGCTCGACAGCCTGCGGGGTGGCGTCGCCGGGCTGTGCGGGGCGAGCAACCACGTCAGCAGCGGGTGCTGCAAGATCGTAGGGCGGCAGAGACCCAGACTGTGTTTCAGCCTGTATTACAGCTGGTGCCGAGTCGAAACTCAGTTCGGGCGGGGCTGCACATCCGGTGGCCAGCACCACTGCAACGCACACGTAAGCACACGCAAAAACACCCAGTCGTCGGTGGTGCGACATTCATGGCTCCTTGTTTGTCGTAGCGAATATGTCTTGTCACGCTTGACTACCAATGTGGAACCAAACATGACTTTGTCAGATGTGTGCCCCGGGCTGCGTAATCGTGCGTTGATTTTCTTTCGGTAGCATTCATAAACCCAAAAAATGACTGACCAGTCCAACCACCCCGATCTCGCCGACGAACAAGCGCACATTGACCGTGCCTATCGGGCCCTGGTCGACGTGCGGGAACGGGCCTTGGCCGTACGCAACCTGACCGAAGGGCAGCGCGGCGGCACCTTTCAAGAGCGCTATGAGCGCAATTACTTTGACGAAAAATTGGTGCAAATGCTCAACGGGCTTGACATCGGTGATGCTGCCTTGGCATTTGGCCGCATCGACCGCACCCCCGATGGTGGCGGCAACCCCGAGGCTTTTCATATCGGTCGGCTGGCGGTGGCGGATGCGGACAGCAACCAGTTAATTGTTGATTGGCGGGCACCCGTTGCCGAGCCGTTTTATCGGGCGACGGGTCGCGAAACCATGCAACTCATGCGCCGTCGGCACTTCATGATGGAAAGCCGACAACTCGTGGCCATTGAAGACGAGCTCTTTGGCGCAAACCGACTCGGCATCGGGCGCGACGACGGCCTCGACACACCACAGTTGCGCGGCCAAAGCACCTTGCTCGCAGCACTCAGTAAAGGCCGCAGTGGTCAGTTGGGCGACATCGTCGCCACGATTCAGTCAGAACAAGACGTCATCATTCGAGCACCAAACAAGGGCGTGTTGGTGGTGCAGGGTGGGCCGGGCACCGGCAAGACCGTCGTTGCGTTGCATCGTGCTGCATATTTGTTGTACACGTTTCGGTTTCCACTCGCCGACCAAGGTGTATTGGTCATTGGGCCCAACCGAGTGTTCTTGCGTTACATCGAACGGGTGCTGCCGTCGTTGGGCGAATCCGGCGTGCGCGAAGCGGTGCTCGGAGATCTCGTCAGTGATGTTCACTATGGCGCAGTCGATACGCCATTGGCGCGCCGCACAAAAGGCGACTTGCGCATGGTCGAAGTTCTGCAACGAGCAGTGCGCGACCGGCAACGAGCACTGAAAGAACCGTTCGAGTTGCCGTACGGCGGCGGATACCTGCGTTTGCAACCAGGTGATACCGCGCGTGTGGTGAAAGAAGCAGCGCGTCGTAGTCGGCGACACAACGAATTGTGTCGCGCAGTCGAAGGCGAGTTGGTGTCGATGCTCATGCCGATGATGCGCGATGAAGAGCACACTTTGACCACTGCGCGAGCGCGACTGCGCGAAATACCCGAGTTTCGCTCGCTGGTGTTTCGCATCTGGCCAGCGTTGTCGGCAGCCGAATTGTTGCACGACCTTTTCGGTTCAAAGGCGTTGCTCAAGTCGGCGGGTCGCAACCTGTTGTCAGACGCTGAGATCGAGTCGCTGTATCGTCCTCGGGCTGCAGAATTGGGCGCTGCCAAGTTCAGTGACGCCGACGTGGCACTGCTTGACGAAGCGCGACACATGCTTGGCCCCAGGCCGCGCAAAGGTGGTGTCATTGAAGAAGCCGATGAAATCGAAACCTACGGCCACATCGTGGTTGACGAAGTGCAGGACTTAACACCTCTGCAGTTGCGCATGGTGGGTCGTCGGTCGCTCAACGGGGCGATGACTGTGGTGGGCGATATCGCCCAAGCCACTGGGCCATTTGCACCCCACGACTGGAGCGACGTGCTGGCGCTACTTCCCAAGAACCGTGATGCAACGGTCGCTGAATTGTCGGTGGGGTACCGCATCCCTCGCCAAATTATGGAGTTGGCCGCCCGACTACTGCCCACTGCAGCGCCTCAGCAGACCCCGCCGACAGCCGTGCGTGAAGGCGATGCCGAACCTCGCATTATTAAGACGTCTCGTGAGCAGTTGTTTGCTGCGGTAGCCAAAGAGGCTCGCACGCTGGTGGCCGAGCTCGCCACTGGCCGCGTGGGAATCGTGTGCCCCGACAATTTGGTGGATGCACTTTCGTCGTCGCTTGAATCAAATGGCGTGAAGTTTGGTCGGGCAGGGGCCAGCGCACTTGAGGCCACATTGACAGTGGTGCCAGTCAGCTTGGTAAAAGGTCTAGAGATGGACGGTGTGGTCGTGGTCGAGCCAACCGATATTTATGAATCTGTTGACGCTGGGCCACGCGGGTTGTATGTCGCCCTCACGCGTTCTACCCAGCGCCTCGTTGTGGTGCACTCGCGCGAGTTGCCGGTCGAACTGCGTGACTAGTTGCGGCTAGGTACTGCCGCCAGAGTGATACAGCTATTGCACGTTGAGTGAAGCAAGCGCCAGCCGCAGAAACGCGTTTGCTTTTCCGGCATCTGCCGGGCGATTGCGTTCAACTGCACTGCGGGCAAGTTCAATGACGCGTCGCAGGTCGTAGGTGAGTTGATCGGCCAGCTCGCCATACTGAGCCACGATCAACGGCTCGATATATGCCCAGGCAGTGTTGATGCTTACGAGATGCTCACGCGCTGCATCGTGGTCGGTGACAAATATTGCCTGGCCGAGCAGTTCAACCTCGTTGCGCAAAATCACTGTGAGTTCGGCCAAGGTCGCGTCAGCCGGAACTGACTGCGAGATGGTGCTGTCGCCTTGGCCGTCAACGGTGGTGGCTGGTGCGTCGAGCTTGATGACTTCGGTGGCACAACCCGTGGCGACAAATGCCGTTGCAAATGTCATCACCGTTGTGAACGCCACGATCTTGGTACGAAGCAAACCCTGCGCAATCATGACGTGCTACTGCGTGACGAGCAGTCGCGCGCTGACAAACGAATCGAGGGTCGCGGCATGATCGGTGGTGTTGTGCACGATGAGCTGTGCTGCGCCGTCGCGGTGTTCGACAAGCGTGCATTCGCGGCCGGGCGTGATGTGTTGTGACTGCAGGTCGTGTAGTGCCCCATCACGCTCTTCGATTTCTTCGGGAATACGCACCACGGTAAATCGTGTGCCTTGGGCAACTTTGGCCAGCGCGGTCACTGCCACATTGCTGAGCGCCGTGCCCGGAATCGGGTTGCCGTGTGGGCACGTGGTGGGGTTACCCAGCAAGCGAACAAGACCTTCTTCGACGTCGGCGCTGATCACGTGCTCCCACTTGCAGGCTTCGTGGTGGGCGCGCTCCCACGGAAGCCCGATGACGTCGATAAGGAATCGTTCGGCTAGCCGGTGGCGACGCACGATCCGCGACGCAAGTTCTTCGCCTTTGGCGGTGAGTTGGAGTTGGGTCTGATCGACTTTCAGCAGTGAGGCGGCTTCCATGCGCTTCACCATTTCTGACACCGAGGCGCGTGACACATTGAGCCGTTCGGCTAGCCGAGCCTGAATGATTTCGGCTTGGTCCTCGCGCATTTCGTAGATGCACTCGCAGTATTCCTCGAAGGCGGGATGATGCTCACCAACCACGGGCATGGCGCTCAGCGTACCTATCGGCACACCGAGTAGGTACTCTTCGGCAGTGGCTACTGACACCGTGCTTGACCAGTTTTCGCCGGCGGTCAAGGCGTGGTTCGCTACGTCGTTTCCGGCGGCGACCCCGGCGCAGGCCGAAGGGTTCGTGCACATCTTGGGCGGCAATCACACACTTATTTCTGCACCAACTGGCAGCGGCAAAACACTCGCTGCATTCTTGGTGGCGATTGATCGTTTGGTCACCCGCGACGTGGCCGAAGTATCGACCACACGTGTGTTGTATGTGTCACCACTTCGCGCGCTGGCCTTTGACGTCGAAAAAAACTTGCGGGCACCCATTGTCGGAATCCGTCACGCCGCCGAACGACTTGGGCACGACTTTCGCGAACCGGTAGTGGCCTTGCGCACCGGCGACACCAGTGCTCGTGATCGTCAACGCATGTTGCGCCACCCGCCGGACGTGTTGATTACCACGCCCGAGAGTTTGTATCTCATGCTCACTTCGTCGGCGCGCTCGACGCTGGCCAACATCGACACGGTCATCATCGACGAAATCCATGCGATTGCTGCCACCAAACGTGGAGCGCACTTGGCATTGTCGCTCGAACGCCTCGAAGAACTCACCGCGGTGGCCCCCCAACGCATCGGGCTCTCGGCCACGCAACGCCCGCTCGAAGAAGTCGCACGCTTTCTGGGCGGTTATCGCGATGGCGCACCGCGAACGGTTTCTATTGTCGATGCCGGCTCCCGCAAACCGATGCAAATCGAAGTCGTGGTGCCCATCGAAGACATGGGTTCGATCGGCAAAGTAACTACCGAACTTCGCAGTGGCCCAGCCACGGCCGCGGGTGTCGAGCGACGCACCAGCATTTGGCCGAGCATCACCCCGAAGATTCTCGAACTGGTGCAACAACATCGCAGCACCATTATTTTTTGCAACGCCCGACGTGGCGCCGAACGACTGGCGGCACAACTCAACGAGTTGGCAGTTGACCTGGGTTTAGGTGAGGCCGACTTTGTCAAAGCGCACCACGGCTCGCTGGCACGTGAACAACGAATCGTGATTGAAGACCAACTCAAACGCGGGCAACTGCGTGCCATTGTGGCCACCAGCAGTCTTGAGTTGGGCATCGACATGGGGGCAGTGGATTTGGTGATTCAAGTCGAGTCACCTGGCGCAGTGAGTCGCGGCCTGCAGCGCATTGGTCGCGCCGGGCACTCAGTGGGTGAGGCCAGTAAGGGCAAGGTGTTTCCGAAACATCGACATGACTTGCTCGAAGTTGCTGTGGTGGCCCGACGCATGTTGGATGCCGACATTGAATCCACCAGGTATCTGCGTAACCCACTCGACGTGTTGGCCCAACACATCGTGGCGCATGTGGCCATGCACCCCGACTGCAGCGTTGCTTCGGTTACGGCGATGATTCGTCGATGTGCCAACTTTGCCGAATTGTCCGACGAGGTGCGCAACAACGTGCTGGATTTGTTGGCGGGCCGATACCCCAGCGAAGAGTTCCGCGACTTGCGCCCGCGCATCGTGTGGGATCGCATCGCCGACACATTGCGGGCTCGCGATGGCGCGCAACGGTTGGCGGTCACCAACGGAGGCACGATTCCTGACCGGGGCATGTTTGGTGTGTTTTTGCCAGATGGCACTCGGGTGGGTGAACTTGACGAAGAAATGGTGTACGAAACACGCCCGGGTGAAACGTTTGTGCTTGGTGCTTCAACTTGGCGAATTGAAGACGTGTCGTTTGATCGTGTCATTGTCAACCTGGCACCAGGCGAGCCAGGCAAGATGCCGTTCTGGCACGGCGACCGACTTGGTCGCCCGGTTGAACTTGGGCAAGCAGTTGGCGAGTTTTTGCGCACGATTCGCGACGAAGAGATGCAACCAACGGCTGGTGCCGAAAACATGCTGGTCGAGCGCCATTGCCTCGACCCACTCGCGGCCAAAAATCTGCTCATGTATATCGACGAACAAGTGCAAGCCACTGGCACGTTGCCCACCGACCGCACCATCGTGGTTGAACGTTTTCGCGACGAAATCGGCGACTGGCGCATCTGCATTCACTCGCCGTTCGGCACACCCGTGCATGCACCGTGGGCGATTGCCATCGAACGCCGCCTGCTCGAGCGACTGGGCATTCCCGTCGAAACCATGTGGGGCGACGATGGCATCGTCTTGCGCTTGCCCGAAGCCATTGATCGTTTGCCAATCGAAGAGCTGCTCATCAGTCCAGACGAAATCACCGATGTGCTGGTGGCTGCCGTGCCACAAACGGCGTTGTTTGCAGCGCGCTTTCGCGAATGTGCTGCGCGAGCGCTGTTGTTGCCGCGTCGTCGCCCCGATCAACGCACCCCATTGTGGCAACAGCGCCAGCGAGCCGCTGACTTGTTGGCTGTGGCCGCCAAGTATCCAACCTTTCCCATGTTGTTAGAAACCAGTCGCGAGTGCTTGCAAGACGTGTTTGATGTGCCGGCATTGCGCGACGTGTTGTCGCGGCTGCGGTCGCGTGCCATCCGCTTGGTGAGCGTTGACACGCCAAAGGCTTCGCCATTTGCCCAGAGCCTGCTCTTCAACTGGATTGCGGCCTACATGTATGAAGGCGACGCCCCGTTGGCCGAGCGCCGGGCAGCGGCGCTGGCACTGGATCGTGACTTGCTCAACGACTTGCTCGGCTCTGAAGAATTGCGCGAACTGCTTGACGGCGAAGTGCTGGCTGATATCGAACTCGAGCTACAGCAACTCGTCGATGAGCGACGCGCCAAGACCATCGACGAAGTGCACGACCTGTTGCGACGAGTGGGCGATTTGACGCTCGATGAAGTGTCGTTGCGTTGCGAGACCGATGCATCAGTCGCAATCACCGAACTAGTTGCCCAGCGTCGCGCAATCGAGTTGGTGGTGGGTGGTGAGCGACGGTATGTCGCTGCCGAAGATGCGGGGCGTTTTCGCGACGCACTGGGTTGTGCGCTGCCGCTCGGGTTGCCCCAAGCGTTTACCGACCCAGTCGACGCACCACTGGTGGAGCTTGTTTCGCGCTACGCCCGCACCCATGCGCCGTTCATCACTCGCGATGTTGCCACTCGCTTTGGCATCACGGTCGAGCGCATTGCAGTAGCACTTGCCCAACTCGAGGCTGCACATCGTGTGGTGCGTGGTGAGTTTCGACCATTCGGTACCGAACGCGAATGGTGCGACAACGAAGTGCTGCGCATGGTGCGGCGGCGTTCGCTTGCCAAGTTGCGTAAAGAAGTCGAGCCCGTCGATCAGCAAACATTTGCACGCTTTTTGGCCGAGTGGCACGGTGTGAGTGCGCCAACCCATGGTGCTGACGCTCTGGTGGAAACACTCACGGTGCTGGCCGGTTCGGCGTTGGTGGCCTCGACGCTCGAAACTGATATTTTGCCGATGCGCGTGCGCGGCTATCGCTCGACGCTGCTCGATGATTTGTGCACGAGTGGTGAAGTCGTTTGGGTCGGGGCCGGCTCGCTCGGGGGTAACGACGGGCGAATACGACTATTTTTTGCCGACCAACTCTCAGCATTTTTGCCGGCATTCGAACAACTTGATGCGCCCGTTGGTGGTGTGCACGACCAAATTCGCACGGCTCTCGGCGAACGCGGCGCGTGTTTCTGGGGCCAGTTGCGTAGCGCGGTGCGTGGTGCGACGGATACCGAGTTGCTCGCAGCACTGTGGGACTTGGTCTGGGCAGGCGAGGTGACCAACGATTCACTCACCCCGCTGCGGGCGGTCTTGCACGGGGCCCGCAGTGGCAAGAGTGCGCGGGCACTACCAGCAGCAAGCAGTGCTCGTCGGCAGGCGGCACGGTTGGTGCGACCGCGCCATGTGCGTGGGGGCAGCAGTGGACGAGTTGGCCCACCAGCAGCGCAGGGGCGCTGGAGCCTCGTGTCGCAACTCGTTGAACGCCCATCGAGTGCCACCGAAGCACTGCACGCCATCGCGATGCAACTGCTGGAGCGCCACGGTGTACTCACCCGCGAAGCGGTGCTGGCTGAACATGTGCGCGGTGGCTTCGCCGGTGTCTACGGTGTGCTCAAAGCACTCGAAGAGCGGGGCACGGTGCGCCGTGGATACTTCGTTGATGGTTTAGGTGCTGCACAATTCGCGGTGCCTGGGGCTGTCGATCGACTGCGGGCCTGTAAAGAAATAGACAGCACGCTGAGTGTGGAGGTGTTGGCCGCAACCGACCCCGCGCAACCATACGGCGCCACGCTCGACTGGCCGGCAACCACTGGCCGCCCATCGCGCAGTGCGGGGGCGGTGGTGTTGATTGGTAGTGGCGAGGCCTTGGCGTGGTACGACGTGCGCAGCCATCATCTGGTTACTTTTGCGACATCACTCGAGCCGCACAACTGTTCGGCGATAGTCGATGCGCTCGGCACGCTGGTGAAAGATGGGCGTGCAAAAAATATTGAAGTGCGCAAAATCAATGGTGCAGGTGTGCACGATGCAACACCCGAGACCGTGCAGATTGCGGCGTTGCTCGAACAGCATCGGTTCGCCCGCGGATACCGAGGTCTTGTCTTGCGCGACTAGGAGCGTAGTTAGTTGCTGGTGCGTCGCTGCGGCTCGACACCGCGCAGACCGGCCCACACGAAGTTGGCGAGTTGCGAGCCCACGAGAGTGGCATCAAAGGCTTCACCAGTGCTGATGAGGTGTCGGCTCACACCTTCAGACATGCCGACCAGCGCGTAGGCGAGGCGGCGCTGATGTTCGGCATCAAGACCCGCGTCGATGAGCGGCGCAATTGCTTCGGTAACGAGTCGTTCGACATTGCGCACGGCCGTTGAAAACTCTTCGTCGCGCCGCGCACCACTGCCAAAAAGCAAAACGAAGGCGTCACGATTGACTGCCATCCACTCGAAATAGGCAATGACGCCTCGTTCGGTTTGGGCACGGGCATCAGGCGCGTTGGCGGTTGCTTTGCCAATGGCTTCCAGCATGCTGGCTGCGACTTCATCAATGAGCGCAAGGTAGAGCGCGCGTTTAGATGCAAAGTGTTGGTACAACACAGGTTTGGTGATGCCACCGGCTGCGGCGATGTCGTTCATGGATGTGGCGTGAAACCCTGCCGCTGAAAACTCGCGCAAAGCCGCCTGCAAAATAAGTGGGCGCCGCTCGGCTGCCGACAGCCGGATGCTCACGATGAGGTCTTGCTCACGGTGAGGTCTTGCTGTTCGACGGGGCACTAGGCGGTGTGGTCGCTGCTGCAGCTGCTGCGTCTTCACGGCGCGCCGCACGAATGCCGTATTTCACCACGATGCTTGGCGCCAAGATAATTGAGCCGATGATGAGGGTGACACCGCTAACGAAGTGCATCGATTCGGTGAAAAAAGACCCCAACCCAACGAAAAATGTGACCATTGAAATACCCCACATGCCGTAACCGCTACGCGATGCGATTTTGTTGTAGTGATCAATACGGTTGCGACGCAATATGACGGGGTCGTTTTCGGGATTCATGGTTCACTCGTCAATCTAGGCTGAAGTCCTATCGAGCGACCATCCGTGACAAATTCTGTGGCTAGTGACACGACGATTCACTTGTCAGACGTGGTCGTGGCGCTGGGTGGGTTTCCAGCCCTGGCGGGTGTCACGTTTGGTGTTGGTCGCGGCGAGTTGGTGGCGCTACGCGGCGCTAACGGAACCGGAAAATCTACGCTGCTGCGGTTGTGCGCAGGCCTGGTGCCGCTGACTCGTGGTGCAGCAGTTGTAGCCGGAGTCGATTTGTTGGTCAATCGAGTTGCAGTGCGGCCGCATGTCGGGCTGCTGGGTCATCGCAACGGTTTGTATGGCGATCTGACTGCCAAACAAAATGTGCAATTCGTTGCCAACTTAGTCGGTGCTACGGCGAGCGATGTGTCGTCGGCACTCGAGCGCTTGGGCATCGACCAACGAGTTGCATCGACGCAGGCAAGTTTGCTGTCCGCAGGCCAGCGGCGACGCACGGCATTGGCAGCTCTGGTGGTGCGACGGGCTCAACTGTGGTTGCTTGATGAACCACACGCAGGGCTGGATGCTGCGGCCCGACGCGAGTTGGATGTGATTCTGCGTGACGCCACAGCCAGTGGGGCGACGGTGTTGTACACCACGCACGAAATTGATCAAGTGGTCGGCACGCCCCGCACCATCACCCTTGACGGTGGATGTGTGGCGAGCGATGTGGCCTCGACGATTGGCTCGGCACGATGAACGTGGCGTTGTCGATTGCCCGCAAAGATTTGCAAATTGAATGGCGCACACGCATGTTGTTGGCGCGGGTCGTGCCATTCGCGCTGTTGGTGATGGTGTTGTTCGCCGTAGCGCTTGACAGCGAACCGCTTGTCTTGCGTGCTGCGGCCGGGCTCGTGTGGTTAGCGATGTTGTTTTCCACCATGTTGGTGGTGCAGCGTGCTTTTGATATCGAAACGGCTGATGCGGCAATCGACACGTTGCTGGCCTGCGCAGTTCATCCGGCTCGGGTATTTTTCGGAAAAGCGCTAGCGCTGTTCGCACAGTTGTTTGCCTTGGTCGTGGTGTTGGTGACAGCCGCAATTGTTTTGTACGGGGTAACGGTCAGCGGCAGCCGTGTGGTGCTGTTGGTCACGGTCGTGATTTCAGCGACGAGTGGGCTCGCTTTGGTGGGTACTCTCTACGGTGCCGTGGTTGCCAACATGAACGGACGCGATTCACTCTTGCCGTTGCTGGCGCTGCCCGTTTTGGCACCCCTTCTTATCGGTGCTTCGCGTGCCACCGAGGCTGCCTTCGGCAGTCAGACCATTGATATGGCCAACGGCTGGGCGTGGGTTGGGTTGCTCGGCGTTTACGGCATTGTGTTCGGTGCCGCGGGGTCGGCTGCATTTTCGCCATTGACCGAAAGCGATTCTTGAGATGTCAATGCACACAGCAACTGCAGCCGTACCTGATGCAGCTGCACGCACAGGCACCCGAACTACTCGGGTGATTGGTGTTCTCGCACTGGCCACCACGGCATTTGTGGTCGTGAGTGCCTTTTTTCTGACACCAGCCGATTCTGTGCAGGGCGACTCTGTGCGAATCATGTATGCCCACGTACCAACGGCTTGGGTTGCATATCTCGCATTCATCACCACTGCAGTTGCTTCGGGTTTTTCTCTGGCCCGGCGTCATCGCACGCTTGGCTTTGACCGGGTGGCAGGCGCTTCGGGCGAAGTCGGCGTGTTGTTCATGGCGATGACACTGCTCACCGGAAGCTTGTGGGGTCGCCTCACCTGGGGCACGTTCTGGCAGTGGGATCCACGATTGACCACGACGTTATTTCTGTTCATCACATATGTCGGATATCTCGCCGTGCGTCGCATCGACACCGACCCGCGTCAACGTGCTCGACGCAGCGCGGTAATCGCATTGCTGGCCGTGCTCGAGATACCACTTGTGCATTTTTCGGTGGTGCTATGGCGCTCGCTGCATCAAGAGGCCAGCGTGCTGAGTCCTGATGGCGACGTGCGACTCGACGACCTCATGCTGTTCACTTTGTTCGCTGGTGTTGCTGCATTCACTTTGATATTTGCGTGGTTGGTGATTCACCGGCAACGACTCACCGCGCTCGCAGACATCCGCCAGGCGGTTGGGCTCGACGCCGCAATCGCCTTGCGCCGCAGCGAAACCAGTGGGGTGGTCAAGTGAAAGACTTGGGTTTCATTCTCGCCAGTTGGCTAGCCACCCTCGGGTCAATCGGGGTGCTGGCGGCGCTGACCATTCGTCGTGCCCGCGAACTTTCCCGCCAAGTTCCTGACGATGCAAAGCCCTGGGTCTGATTTAGCGATGGATCTTTCGCCGCGTGAAGTTCCCGATGCACCGCGCGCTCAGCGCAGGTGGCTACCGATTGCGTTTGCCGTGTTCGCGGGTGTGGCTGGCTTGGCAATCATCGGAGTCTTTTTAACTTCATCCATCGACTATTTCTGCAACGTCGACGAAGTCGGTGTGCGTGAAGGCTGCAACGACGACGAGCGGGTGCGTGTGCAGGGCAGTGTGGATGAAGGCAGTTTGCAATTGCAGGCGGGCACGACGTCGTTCGTAATGTCATTCAACGGAGCATCGTTGCCAGTGGTCTATGACGGCGAGCCTGGCGGAGTTTTTCAGGAATGTATTCCTGTTGTTGCGCACGGTCGGGTAGTTAACGGCACCTTGATGGCCACTCGGATCGAGGTGAAGCATTCCAACGAATACGAAGCAGAGAATGCCGACCGAATTGAGGAGTCCGAGAGTGCCGCATGCTCATAGCAAATGCCACTGCCCATCTCGGTAGGGCAATACTGCTGGCTGGGTTTCTGGGCGCATTCTTTGGTGCGTTTGCCGCGGCCATAGGAGCACGCCGCAACGACCCACGAACGTTGCGTCTGGTGCCGCGCTTCGTCGCACTGGCATCGTTCATGGCACTCGCGGCATTTGCCGTCATGGAATGGGCGATGATTACGCGCGACTTTTCGCTGCTGTATGTGCAAAAAGTTGGTTCGTCTGCCACGCCGGCTTTGTACAACTTCGCGGCCGTGTGGAGCGCCCTCGAGGGTTCGATTCTGATGTGGGTGTTGGTCTTGGCGGGGTATGTAGCAGCGGCCATGTGGTGGATGCGCAAACGGCTCAACGAACCACTCGTCGGTTGGGCAATGGCAGTGCTGCTCATCGTGCTTGCGTACTTTTTTCTCTTGTCGTACGGGCCAGCAAACCCCTTCGTCATCGGCCCACCAGGGGTAACCGATGGGCCGGGGCCCAACCCGCTGTTGCAAAACCACTTGTTGGTGATGTTCCACCCACCAATTTTGTATTTGGGTTACGTCGGTATGACCGTGCCATTTGCTTTTGCGATTGCGGCGTTGATTGCCGGCAAGGTCGAAGATGGCTGGCTGCATCTCACCCGTCGCTGGACCGTCACGGCATGGGGGTTCCTCACTTTTGGTATCGCACTCGGCGGCTGGTGGAGCTATGAGGTGCTCGGCTGGAGTGGCGTGTGGGCGTGGGACCCGGTGGAAAACGCATCGCTTCTGCCGTGGATCACCGGCACTGCTTACATTCACTCGGTGATGGTGCAAGAGCGCCGTGGTCTGTTGCGCGTCTGGAACGTGTCGTTGTTGATTGCCACTTTTAGCCTCACGATTTTGGGAACGTTCCTTACCCGCTCGGGTGTGTTGAACAGCGTTCATGCATTTTCTGAAAGTGATATCGGGCCCTGGCTGTTGGCCATGTTTGTGATCATCGTGGCAGTGTCGTTGGTGCTGGTCTATTTGCGAGGCGACCAACTGCGGGCGAGTGGTGCCATCGACAACGTGTTTTCTCGTGAGGGTGCATTCTTGGTCAACAACGTGCTATTCGCAGTGTTCGCATTTGTCGTGTTGTTGGGCACGGTGTTTCCACTCGTCATCGAGGCTCTTCAACAACGACAAATCGTGGTTGGCGAGCCGTTCTTTGATCGACTGACTATCCCAATCGGCTTGACGATGTTGTTCATCATGGCGGTGGCACCGGTGTTGCCGTGGCGCCAAGACGGCCGCGAGGTGATGTCGCAACGGTTGCTCGTGCCGGCGCTCGTCGGGCTGGCTGCGTTGGTCTTGTCGCTCGTAGTTGGTGCATCCGGCGTCGCGCCGCTGTTGGCGTTTGCCTTGGGCGGGTTTGCGGCCGGCAGTGCACTGCGCCACCTTGTACGTGCCGTGCGCGTGCAGCGACTGCGCGGCTTCGTGGGGCGTGCCAATGGTGGGATGATCGTGCACCTTGGTGTGATTCTCATTTGCGTGGCACTTGCAGCGTCTAACTCGTTTACACGCAGCCAAGAAATAGATCTGGTAACCGGTCAGGTGGCCACGTTTGCTGGGCACACATTCGAATTGATTGACGTGGTCGAAGTTCGTGATGCGCGCAGCACCACGGTGAAAGCCTTAGTGAAGATTGACGGTGGCAAGGCGTATTCGCCATCGATCACGAAATACACCCGCATCGGAATGAACGTAGGAACACCGTCGGTGCGCACGAGCTTTACCCGCGACGTGTATCTCACGCTCGAGCCGCCAGTGCGACAAGATTCGGGTCAGGCGCGCATCAAG
Source organism: Ilumatobacteraceae bacterium (assembly GCA_040401815.1). Lineage (GTDB taxonomy): Bacteria > Actinomycetota > Acidimicrobiia > Acidimicrobiales > Ilumatobacteraceae > F1-60-MAGs027. Next base: position 57,247 of record JBBANT010000004.1, read on the forward strand.
GTATTCGTCAAGCCGCTCATCTTGTGGTTGTGGGTGGGCACGTTCGTCATGGCCTTCGGCACGTTGTTGGCCGTGTTGCCGACGCGGCGTCGTTCGATTCACGAGATTCGTGACGAGGTGAGTGGTCGATGAAATCAGCCAAGATCGGCACGTTGTCCGTGGCTGTCGTGGTGGCTGCATTCATCGCGGTCTTGCTGGTGTCTGACGGTGAGACCGGCGTGGCAGTGCGTTCGCCGTTGCTCGGCCAGCCCGCACCGGCGATTCAAACGACCACGATTGATGACGCTCCGTTTGACTTGGCACGACGTAAAGGGTCGTGGGTGGTATTCAATTTCTTCAACTCCACTTGCGTGCCGTGCATTGCCGAGCACCCGTCGTTGATGCGATTCGTCGAAAACGAAGCAGGGCGACCAGACAGTGTCGAGTTTTATACCGTCATCAACGATGACGCTGATGACGCCGTACGAAACTTTTTCACAACCAACGATGGTGACTGGCCGAAACTGCGCGACAACGACGGAGCCATAGCAGTGGCCTTTGGTGTCGCCAAGGTTCCTGAAACATGGATTATTGACCCCAATGGCTTCGTGCGACTGCGAATTCTTGGAGCGGTTGCCGACGGTGTGCTCGAGGAGCAAATGGCGAAGCTGCGCGCAACCGAGGGTTCGTGATGTTGACCCGTCGTCGGTTGATGTGGGTAGCAATCATCGTGGTTACCGCGGGCCTCTTGGCTTTCGGTGCAGTGCGCGACACGGGCCCGCTCACCCAACAAGACCGCATCGACACCATCACCAAGCGCATCGCCTGCCCCACTTGTGACGGAGAAAGCATTTATGTTTCCCGCGCATCGGCATCGCAGGCCCTTCGTGCTGAGGTTGCACGACAAGTAGGTGACGGTGTGCGAACCGATGACGAGGTCGTTGCCTACATCGCTGACCGGTTTGGCGGTGAAGTGTTGTTGCTGCCGCGAGCAACCGGGGTAGATGCACTGATCTGGGTGTTGCCGGTGGTGTTGACGGTGGTGCTCATCGTGGCACTGTGGTTGGCGTTTCGTCGCTGGCGACTCGCCAGTGCGACCACGACGCCGGTGCAGGTTGCTTCACCGTCGCAGCGACGTCGTTCGCTCGCAATCGGCGTGGTGTTGACCGTCGTGGTGGGTGTGGCGGGCGGCGTGCTCGTGGCGCGACAGGCAGGGCAGCGGTTGCCCTTAGAAACCTTTACTGGTGGCATCGAAGACAGCACCGCGTCGATTCTTGCGCAGGCCCGTTTGGCTGGGCCGAGCGATGTAAAAACGGCAATCGACTTGTATTCCCGTGTGTTAGAGACCGACCCAGACAATGTCGAAGCGCTCACATATCGGGCGTGGCTCATCATGCTTTCGGCACGGCAGTTCGACGAAGCGTTACGCGCGCAAGCCTTCGCCTCGACGGTTACTGCACTCGGTCGGGCAATTCAAATTGACCCTGAGTATCCCGACGCGATGTGTTTTTTGGGCATTGTGGTGTATCGCGACGGTGGTGATGCTGCATCAGCAAAAGAATTCGTCGATCGCTGCATTGAACGCGACCCACCAGTGCAGGTGCGTGGCTTGATTGACGCGCTTGCAACAGAACTGGATGCTGAACTCAAGCCATAACTGGCGCTACTCAACAACCGGTGGCGCCCAAGCGTGGGCAGTGACGAATCGG
>JBBANT010000004.1:59034-65964 GCA_040401815.1 Ilumatobacteraceae bacterium
TAACTGGCGCTACTCAACAACCGGTGGCGCCCAAGCGTGGGCAGTGACGAATCGGCCCTCGTGTCGCTCGAGCACCCACACACTGCCCTTGCCCCACTCGGGTGCACCCTGCACACGCATCCCGCTGGCGCCTAGGGCTTCGATCAAAGCAGGAATCACATCGCCATGGCTACAGACGACCGCATGATCGGGGAGTGAATACAACAAGTCAAAGAGTGAAGTATCGGGCTTGGCATGCTCGCTGCCTAGTTCGGCCAAGCGCGGGTCTGGTGTGACGGCAATATCAATGGCCACGGCGAGCGGCTCGACAGTTTCAATACACCTGCGATACGGGCTGGACACCACTACCGAAGGCGACACCGCGCTCAGGCGTCGACAGAGCTCATCGGCTTGGCGCCGGCCAGAATTGGTGAGCGGTCGGTCGATGTCATCGCCATCGAAGTCGCTGCGTGAACCTGCTTTAGCGTGGCGAACCAAGTACAAAGGCACCGCGGCAACCTAGTAGGCGAAGGTGAACGACGAGTTATTGGTTGGGCTGGCGGATTCAGTGGCGAAATGGCACACTGAAGCGTGGGATTTTTTGAAAAGAACCGGGCCGAAACGCAGGCCAAAGGTTTTGATGCTCAACGCCTGCCACCAGGTCAGTACCTGACCGATCGTTTCCCCGTGTTGCACGTGGGGGATGTGCCCACCTATCAGCCAGGTGAATGGTCGATCGAGATCTTTGGCGCAGTCTCGGCGCCGTTCACGCTCAACTATGCACAACTCGTGGCGCTGCCATCGGTGTCGATCACCACCGACATTCACTGTGTTACGAAGTGGTCAAAGTTTGACACCGTTTGGAAAGGTGTGCGAGTTCGCGATTTATTCGCCCAGGCGGGCATCGACTCGAGCGCCACCCACGTGATGGCTCACGCTGAATACGGCTACACCGCAAATTTGCCGTTGGTCGACGCAACGGGCGACGACGCACTAGTTGCCTATGCCTATGACAACACCGACATCGAACCAATTCACGGCGGCCCAGTGCGGCTCGTGATTCCGCATTTGTATTTTTGGAAATCAGCCAAGTGGCTGCGCGGCCTCGAGGCCACCACGCAGGATGCACCAGGGTTTTGGGAACAAAACGGTTACCACATGTATGGCGACCCGTTTTTAGAACAACGCCACTGGGGCGACTAGTTCAGCGCTTCGAGCGTCGTTTCACAGAAGCGGTCGCCTTGGGGCAACGAAGCCAAAGTTTCGGCTGATGTCTCGCCATAGATGGCGTCGAGCATTCCCTTCACCATTCCGCGATCAACGGCGCAAATAACGGGATGTTCGATTGCAACGTCGCCAAACGGGCAATGGTTGTTGATGATGCGCAACTTGTTCTGACGTTTCTCGGTGTGAGCAGCGAACCCGTGGGCGGTCAAGGCGTCTGCCACTTTTTGTAATGCTGAGCGCAAGGATCGTTGGCCAGCTGCCACGTCGTCACCGGTCAATCCGACAGCCATTGCCTGGCCATATTTGCGACCGACCTCTTCGGCAATCGCTTGGGCTTCTTCGTCGGGCAAACGTCCGAGAGCCTCGCCGAGGAGCGACAGCACCAAGTCATCGCTGCGCACGGGAAACTGCGTGGGCTCTGCTGAGTCAACGGCGCGATAACACTTCGAGGGGCGACCGGCACCAGCATGTTCGATGCGGGCAATCTCGACTTCGAGATAGCCACCAGCCGCCAGTTTGTCGAGATGGTGGCGGGCCACGTTTGGGTGCACGGCGAACTGCTCTGCAACCTGAGACGCAGTAACGCCATCAGCTGCGTCGCGAACGAACAAATACACGGCTCGGCGGGTGGGGTCACCGAATGCAGAGGTAATCGCCGACACTTGCGACGAGAATGCGCCACCCGTCACCCCGTTCACCACGGCTTTGTTGCGGGCCACGCGATTAGCCTAACGAGTTCATCATGAGCGTCGTCACTCCAGATCAGGTGATTGAGGCCCTGCGGCCAGTGCAAGACCCCGAGTTGCATCGATCGATTGTTGATCTCAACATGGTGCGCGACGTGAGCATCAACGATGGTGTCGTTGCCCTCACAGTCACCCTCACCATTGCTGGTTGCCCGTTGCGCAACGAAATACAAAATCGCGTCAACGGCGCAGTTCGCCCCTTGCCCGGTGTGCGCGATGTGCAACTTAACTTCGGGGTCATGACCGACGACGAGCGTGCCGCCCTCCGCGAAAAGTTGCACGGGTCGCCTGCGGCGAGCGCAGGCAGCGCACCAGCCCAAGGGCATGCTCAGGGTCGCGCAATTCCTTTCGCTCAGCCCGGGTCAAAGACCCGACCATTGTTGATTTCGTCGGGCAAAGGTGGCGTCGGAAAAAGCAGCGTGACCACCAACCTGGCCGTTGCCTTGGCTGCAGCCGGACACAGTGTGGGCGTCGTTGACGCTGACATTTACGGATACTCGATTCCGCGCATGCTTGGTGCCGATCGTGAGCCGGTGGCAATCGACCAGATGTTGCTGCCACCAGAGTCGTATGGAGTGCGTTGTATCTCGATCGGATACTTTGTGCCCGACGGCCAAGCAGTGGTGTGGCGTGGTCCAATGCTGCACAAAGCACTCGAACAGTTTCTGACCGATGTGTTTTGGGATGAACCAGATTTCTTGCTCGTCGACATGCCGCCAGGCACCGGTGACATTGCATTGAGTCTCAGCCAGTATCTGCCGCGCGCCGAGGTATATGTGGTGACCACGCCGCAAGATGCTGCGCAGAAAGTGGCTCGGCTATCGGCAGCGATGGCCAAGAAGGTCAACATGACCGTGCGCGGTGTGATCGAGAACATGTCATGGTTCACCGGTGACGATGGCAAGCGATACGAACTCTTTGGCCAAGGTGGTGGCAAGTCGCTCGCTGACGAACTTGGCGTGCCGCTGTTGGCGCAGATTCCGTTGGTAAATCAACTACGTGAAGGTGGTGACAATGGCAAGCCGATTGCTGCCGTCGCCCCACAAAGTGAAGTTGGCCAAGTGTTTACCGAACTTGCCAAGAAAATAGCCGAGATGAAACCCAAGAAAATCTTCAGTCAGGCACTGAAGGTCAACTGACCTGCCACACTGGTAACCATGGACATTCGCATCGGAGTCACCCACTCGTCTAGAGACATCTCACTGGAAGTTGAAGGCGACGAAAAGTCGCAGGCTGCAGTGCGCAAGACGGTGGAAGAGGCACTCGCCGGCAAAGTTGAAGTGTTGTGGATGAAAGACAAGCGCGGTCGCGAAGTGGCGATTCCCGCCGAAAAGATTGCCTTCGTCGAGTTCGGTGCACCAGACGGTGAGCGTCGACTGGGGTTTGGCGCCTGACGCTGCGCGCGTTACTTTCTCGTCGACTCGTCTTTGTTACAGGCAAAGGTGGTGTCGGCAAGTCTGGTGTCGCAGCAGCGCTAGCCAGAGTGGCTGGCGAGCAAGGCAAGCGTGTGCTTGTCTGCGAAATGGATGACAAAGGTTCGCTAGCTGCGTATCTTGGCTGCTCGCCACTGAAGTTCGAGCCCACTGAAGTGTCGCCGAACGTGAGTGCAATGGCGATGAACACCGAAGACTCGCTGCGTGAATACATTCGGCTATTTCTGCGGTTGCCGATAATCGGCAGCCTCACCCCACTCGCGCGAATCTTCGACTTCGTTGCAAATGCTGCGCCAGCAGTGAAAGAAATATTGGCGGTCGGCAAATTGTGCTACGAGGTTCGCGAGCACAACTACGACATGGTGATCGTCGACTCTGAAGCCAGTGGGCATTTCGTCGCCCAAGTGTCGGCCCCTGATGCACTGGCCACCTTGGTGCGAATCGGCATCATCGCCGACCAGACCAAGTGGATGAGCAACTTGCTGCACGACCCGCAAGTTTCAACCGTGCTGGCCGTGGTCACCCCTGAAGAGATGCCAGTGGCCGAAACGATTGAGTTGCGACAGCGACTGGCCAAAGCCACGCCCATTGACTTTGGCGGGGTGCTCATGAATCGCATGCCACAAGCCACCGTCGATGAAACCGCACTCGCAGTGGCACGCCAAGACGCAAGTCTTGCCCGCACGGTGCAGGCCGGCGACTGGTTGGTGGCGCAACGCAGCGAGGCACAACAGCAGGTGCAGCGATTGGCCGAAGCATTCGAACTTGGCGATGTAGAGACCATTGCCGAGGCCCCGGCCGACGTTGCGTTGCCGCAGCACATCACCGATCATCTCGTAGGTGAACTCCACCGACTGCTGAGTAGTGACGCGTGAACAGCTCTGCATCTGACGCCGGACACGTCGACGACCGCGTGATGGCGCTCGTGCGCGACTCGCGGATGATCATCGTGAGTGGGCCAGGTGGGGTGGGCAAAACCACTTCTGCTGCAGCGCTCGGTGTGTTGGCGGCCCGGCATTTCAGCAAACGAGTCTTGGTGCTTACTGTCGACCCGGCGCGTCGCCTGGCCACCGCCCTGGGCCTTGACGCACTCGGCAACGCCGAGGTTCCGGTGCATCTGGCAGACGCCCAAGGTTCGCTCACTATGGCGATGATTGACACCAAGGCCAGTTGGGATGACATGGTGCGCCGTCATGCCCCAGATTCAGCAACACGTGAGCGAGTGCTGGCCAACGATCTCTACAAAACCCTCACGTCGCGTTTCGTGCACAGCCACGACTATGTGGTGACCGAGCGTTTGTTTGACGCCCGCGAGACAGGCAACTACGACCTGGTCATCGTCGACACGCCGCCATCGCGCAGTGCTCTTTCAGTGCTGGATGCACCACGGCGCATGGAACAGTTCTTTTCGTCTCGACTGCTCAAGTTGCTGACGGCACCAACGCAGTCGCGGTTGCTTTCAATTGCTTCGCGTCCATTTTTCTTGGTAGCCGATCGCATACTTGGTGCTGCATTTTTGTCGGACATCGCTGAGTTCTTTACGTTGTTTCGCACGATGGAAGGCCCGATCGTGTCGCGTGCTCGACGAGTGGGTGCCTTGTTGGCCGACCCAGCAACCGCGTATGTAGTCGTCACCAGTGCCGAGTCAGTCGCCATAGCCGAAGCCCACTACCTGGTCGACGAGTTGCGACGCAGACAGCATCGCCTGGAAGTGGTGTTGGCCAATCGGTTGATGCCGACCCAACTTGCAGACGGGGCCAGCGCGCGGGCCACGGCAGTCAGTAGCCATGCCGATAGCCGAGTGCATGCGCTGGCCAAGGCGGAGCACGCCATTGCCCAGGTTGCTGCGCGCCAGGCTGGCGCTTTGGCCGAGATGGATAGCTGGGGCACCGACGTGGTGCTGAGCGAGTCACGGTCGGGTGACATCACCGATGTGGGTGCGTTGCTGGCCTTGGGGGAGGCGCTCACACTGCGTCAACCTGGAATACTGTCGCCCCGTAGCGGGCTAGCCAGCGGCAATAATGGTCGCTAGTCATGCCCACGCTGGTTGAACTCACCGATCAGCACACGTCGCTGTCGTCCGACGAAGTCGACCATCTTGTTGCGCTGGTGTCGGAGTGGGGCATGCTCGCTGATTTTTCATTCGCTGACTTACTGCTCTATGTTCCGGTCGCGTCAGACGGTGGCATCAACTGGTTGACGGCCTCGCAAGTGCGTGCCGCGACGGGTCAAACGTTGTATCAGAGCGACCTCGTGGGTGAGTACGCCGACGACACCGATCGGCCGTTCATTGCTGCTGCAGCACAAACTGGCAAAATTCAACAAGGTGAAATCACCCTGCCGTATCTTGCCGATCCGGTGAATATGTCGGCGATACCAGTGGTCTGTGACGGCAAAGTAATCGCAGTGCTCACACGCGAGGTATCGATGGTGACGGGGCGACGACCCGGGCAACTCGAGCGCACGTATCTTTCGATTTTCGATGACTTTGCCACGATGATTTCTTCGGGGTTGTTTCCTTTCGCTGGGCGTGTTGCCGACTCGAGTGTTGCGCCACGAGTTGGTGACGGGGTAATCGTGCTTGATGGCAGTGCACGAGTTCGGTATGCATCACCCAATGCTGTGTCGGCGCTACATCGAGTGGGCATTCGGGCCAACGCAGTCGGGCAGAGTTTGGCCGAGCTGGGTTTTGCCCACGATGCAGCCCGAGCCTCGTTCGAGCGCCGCGAGCCCGTGGTTGAAGAACTCGACCAGGATCACGATGTCACACTGCTGGTGCGCTCCATCCCCATTCTGAAGCGTGGGGCTCGTGCTGTGAACGTGATTGGTGGGGTGGTGTTGATGCGTGACGTGTCAGAGCTACGCCGGCGCGACCGATTGATTCTCACCAAAGACGCCACCATCAAAGAAATTCACCACCGAGTGAAGAACAATCTGCAGACCATTTCGTCACTGCTGCGCCTGCAAGGTCGGCGCCTGAGCAGCGATGAAGCAAAAGCAGCAGTTGCTGATTCGGTACGTCGCATCCGCACCATCGCGTTGGTGCACGAAACACTCTCGCGTGAGCCAGGTGAGGACCTGGCCTTCATCGAAATCGTTCGACCGCTGATTCAACTCACCCAGGAAAGCCTGCAGTCGAGCGATCGCCCGATGCGATTCGAGGTGCGCGGCGATGCCGGTCGTTTGCCGGCAACCATCGCCACACCATTGTCGGTGGTGATTTTGGAGTTGTTGCAGAATGTGGTGGATCACGCCTTTGGCGACTCTCGCCGTGACGGCGTGGTGCGAGTGTTTTTGCAACGCGACAGCGAGGATGACGCACTGCACATTCGAGTTATTGACAACGGTGTAGGGGTAACCCCAGAGTTTGATATTGCCCAAGCCACTGGGTTGGGGTTGTCGATTGTGCGCACGCTCGTGACCACCGAACTAGGTGGCACGATCATCATGCGGCAAGCCACTGCTCAAGATCTCAGTGATGCTGCGTTGGAAGACGCAAGCCTCATGGCTGGTGGTCAGCGCGCTGACGGCACATCTGCGGGCAC
>JBBANT010000004.1:66064-67563 GCA_040401815.1 Ilumatobacteraceae bacterium
GTTGTGAACACAGTTGTCGGCACAGTTGTCGACTTGCGAATACCGACCGACGCGGTGAACTAAGCGAGGCTGGCGCGACGCGCTGCCGCATTGCGACGGCGAATATCGCGACGCTCTTCTTCGCTGGTGCCGCCCCAGACTCCACAGTCTTGATTGGTGGTCAGCGCAAACTCCAGGCACTCTTTGCGTACGCTGCAATCGGCACACACCGCGCGGGCGCGCACCAACAAGCGCGAAGCCTCACCGGTGTTGCCAATGGGGAAGAACAGTTCGGGATCAATCTCTTTGCAGTTGGCGTTTACTCGCCAGGTGTAGTCGGCTGAACCAAGGGCGAGGCTTTGAGCAAGGATGGACATGCGAGCGTCAGGCTAAGTGCCAAACCCCCCAAACACAAGGGGCAAATTGACTACTCTGACGCGAGTGAGGCTGCACCCATAACCATGCGCACCACCACCCAGGTCATGGCCCATCGTGGCGCATCAAAAGCAGCGCGTGGCAACACGATTGCGGCGTTTTTGCTGGCTCGCGAGCAAGGAGCCCACGCGGTCGAGCTGGATGTGCGCCAATGCGCAAGCGGCGAATTGGTGGTGCACCACGACCCAGGCCTCGCCGATGGCCGACTCATCGTGCATTTGGGCAAGGAATCACTGCCGAGCTTCATCCCCACGTTGGATGAAGCACTTGATGCCTGTGGCGATATGTGGGTGAACGTTGAAGTGAAAAACTTCCGCACTGAACCCGATTATGACAGCAACGATGTTCGCACCATGGCGGTGGTGGATTTGTTGCGTCGTCGTGTGAGCGACCACGGCGATGCAAGGCGATACCTGTTGTCATGCTTTCGACGCAAGACGGTGGACTTTGCACACGCCGCCTGGCCAGAGCTTCCCACGGCGTGGCTCACTATGAACGTCGGGAATGCCGATGAGCTTGCTCGCGACTTAGCGTCTAGCGGACATACGGCAGTGCATCCGGAAGTAACACGGGTGACTCACGAAATGATCAAAACGTTTCATGCCCACGGTGTGCAGGTAAACACCTGGACATGTGACGACCCCGTGCGAATGCGAGAACTCATCGCGTGGGGAGTCGACGGCATCTGCACGAATGTTCCGGATGTGGCGCTCAAACTCTTGCCCAGTTGATGCGCCTGGGGGGCGTGTTGGCTAGTACTCCACCAACATGGGTTTGATGAGCCGTAGTGCTTCGGCGCGATGACGCACCGTAAGAGTGGTGGCTTCACCAATGAAATCACCGTCGAGTTGGTATCCGAATGGTGCCGGGAAGTCGAACACCACTTGCTCGACATCTTCGGTGATGTCGATTCCACGTCGGGCATTGATGCCACCATTGCGCATTGCATCCCAAATAGTGCGCAACATGAGCGGCGTGGATAAACGACGAAAGGTGATAGCCACCAAACGTTTTTCCAGCGATGCTGCCCGCGACAACTCGATGGCCCGCTTACCCACATAGGTGTAGGGGTTGGTGTTGAGCAC
>JBBANT010000004.1:67663-69465 GCA_040401815.1 Ilumatobacteraceae bacterium
GCCAGACCTGTCGCCACTTCGTTGACCGTGCCATCGCCACCAAAAGCGATAACGGCGTCCATGCCGCGGAGCACGGCGTCGGCGGCAAAGCGGGTGGCGTGGCCACGTTCGCTGGTTTCGACCACCTGCACGTCGTGATGGCGGGCAAGGTATTGGTGCACCTGCACGGTGTTGCGTGGGGTCACCGAGGTGGCAAACGAATTGACGACCAGCAGGATCTGCACGCCATTGCACGGTATCTGAGGCCCATGGGGCACTAGACGCAGGTCACAGCCCATTGCGGGGCGACTTGGCGGGCTGATTCTTCACCACCGTGGTGCAGCGGTAACAATGAAGGTCATGAAAATCGTCGTATGCGTCAAACAAATTCCTGATCCCGCCGCGCCGGGGTCGCTTGATCCATCAACTCACGCCTTGAAGCGCGACGGCAAACTCATTCTCGATGACTCCGATGCCTACGGCGTGGAGATGGCGTTGCAACTCGCTACAGCTGCCGGTGGCGGCGAAGTGAGCATCGTGTCGATGGCACCGAATGGTGAAACATCCGGAATGCGAACAGCGCTGGCCATGGGCGCAGTACGCGGGGTGCTTGTTTCTGACCCTGCTCTGGCTGGGTCAGACGCATTGACCACCGCCCGAGTGCTGGCTGCTGCAGTGCAAAAAATTGGCATGCCCGACTTGGTAATTGCTGCAACTGAATCCACAGACGGCTACACCGGCACGGTGCCTGCCCAGATGGCCGAAGTGTTGGGCTTGCCCTCGGTGACGTTTGCCAAGAAAGTAAAAGTAGACGGCGGTATGTTGAAAATTGATCGACAGACCGAGGACGGTTACGACGAGGTTGAGTGTCCGTTGCCAGCGCTAGTGAGCGTCACGGCCGGAGTCGTGGAGCCGCGGTATCCGAGCTTCAAAGGAATCATGGACGCCAAGAAAAAAGAAGTCATCACAGTGACCGCAAGCGACCTTGGTATCACACCAGTGGGCTGGTCGGGTGCTGGACAGAAAGTGTCGTCAGTGACCCAAGCCGAGGCTCGCCAGGCTGGGCAAGTTATCGAAGACGACGGTGAAGCATTCAACAAAATCGTGGCGTTTCTCGAAACGCTGAAAGTCATCTAAGGAGACATCATCATGACGATCAACAACGTTTGGGTCTTTGCCCAAGGCAGCAATGCCACTGTTTCTAGCTTCACTGCTGAACTGCTCACCAAAGCGCGCAGCCTCACCGACAATGTGTCGGCATTCGTCGCCGGCGACGGGGCGGCATTGGCCGAGTCACTCGGCAAGTTCGGCGCCAAGAAGGTGTACTCCACTGGCGACCTCGGTGGTCGACTGGTTGGCGTTGCTGCTGCCAGTGCTATAGCGGCCCTGATTAGCGGCGGCGACAAGCCAGACCTCATCCTGTTTCCTCAGAACTACGACGGGCGTGACACCATCGCGCGCTTGTCGGTGAAGTTGGGTGTGACCGTGCTGACCAACAACGTGGACATTGCCGTAGTCGGCAGCGAAGTGGTTGCCACCACGCCAATCTTCGGCGGCAACGTGCTGTTCGCCACCGCCTTCACCGGCGCGGGCCCGCACCTTGCATCATTCCGTCCAAAGAGCTTTGCCGCTCAAGAAAGCGGCGGCGGTGCAGCACAAGTCGTGGTAGTCACCGTGCCTGATGCGGGTGCCACTGGCGCAGCCAAAGTAACTGCAGTTCATGTCGAAGAAACCAGTGGTCCGAAACTTGACGAGGCCAACGTAGTGGTGGCTGGCGGTCGTGGGCTTGGTGAATCGCAGAATTTTGCGATGGTCGAAGAGCT
>JBBANT010000004.1:69565-73781 GCA_040401815.1 Ilumatobacteraceae bacterium
GGCATCGTCGGTGACGTGCACAAGGTGCTGCCAAAACTTATCGAAGCGCTCAAGTCGCGCGGCTAAACAAAGAGAAGCGCTCAAGTCGCGCGGCTAAACAAGCGGCCAGGGGTATCGCTGACCGCTTTCGTCAACCGGAAACTGTCGGTGCTCCAACATCCATGCCCCACGTTGGCATAGGGCGGTTATTTCGTCATCTTCCAGCAGTGACGAAATGTCAAGCGGCAGTGAGGCGACAACTCGCTCGACTGCCTGAAGTGCTGGCGCAGGAATCTCTTCGCCACTGAATTCCCAGATCACGGTGCGCAGTTTGAAGTCGGCCGAAAAACACAACCCATGATCGATGCCATAAACGTGCCCACGCTGATCGATCAGCACGTGCCCTGACTTGCGGTCGGTGTTGTTCGACAAGATGTCGAATACGGCAATGTCGCGAAACTGATCATGTAGATCGGGCCGTGATTCAAACAGCGTGAAGTAGTGCTGCTCAAAGTCGGCATCAACCAGCAGTTGTACTGAGCCCTCCCCGTAAGGGCCGTCACGCATGATGGTGATTGGCACGAAGTCGTATCCCATTGCAACAGCCAAGCGGTAGGCAGCAACTTCACGACGGTGCAGGCCCGGGGCAAAATCCCACAGCGGGCGTTCGCCGCGCAAGGGCTTGTAGATCGCCCGGTGCGAGTGCTGTTCGTGCGTGACGCGCACCAGAAAAGTGGCGTTGCTGCTGTATGGCATGCGCATTTCGATTTCAATCTCGCCATTGGCGAGCAGCGAATGTGGGTCTAGTTCATTTTCGGGCATGCGTGTCCGTCGCGATTCACTGGCATTCCGCAATAGGCACATGGCGGGCGACCGGCACGAACGAGGCGCTCGGCGTGTTCGCAAAATTCGATCGCCTGCGTCGGCGAGATGCGCACACGCACACGGCTGGCGTCAAAATCGGCTTCATCATCGGGTGTGATTTCTTCAAATTGCAAAACAAGTTGGTTCTCGCGACGGTCGTAGGCCAAACCCACACTGCCTAAGGCAAACGCAGCGTCACGAGGTTCAACAAACTGCGGTTCGCGCAAGGTGCGCGCCGAAACTGCAGGTGCATCGTCGAGGGTTTTGCGAATAAAGGCCGCTAGTGCCGCAATTTGCTGCTTTTCACATTTGATCGACAGCACTTCGCTCGTGTCGCCGATTTGGAGAAAAAATGTGCGCGCCCCAGGCTGGCCAACCACGCCCGCACTGAATGCATCAGCCGATTCGTAGTCGCGATACAAACTCATGACGGCTTCAGATCTCGCAATGATCCACCGGTGGAGTTCACCGTGAGCACGATTGGTGCCAAGTCGGTGTACAAGATTGCAGTTACCGAGCAGGTCGAAATCACGATGCGCTGAAACAAGTCGAGTGGTGTGCCCATGGCGTGGGCAACGGCTGCTTTGATGGGGTCGGCGTGTGACACGCAGACCACGGTTTTACCGGCATGACGCCGACGAATTACGTCGAGCGCACCAACCATGCGCGACTGCATCTCTACGAAACTCTCACCTTGTGGAAACCGAAACGAACTCGGTGCTCGTTGCACGGTGGTCCACTCGGGCTTTTTGTACAGACGTTGTAGTGCTTGGCCCGTCCAGGTGCCAAAATCGCACTCCAAAAGACCGCGTTCAATGCGCACCGGTATCTTCATGGCGCGCGAGATTGGTGCTGCCGTCTCGCGGGCGCGCTCGAGTGGTGAGGCGTAGATGGCTGCAACCTTGCCGATCTCGGCGATGCGCTCAGCGACTCGCACGGCTTGTGCTTTGCCGCTCTCGGCCAGGTGCAACCCGCGGGCTCGACCCGGCAGGATTTTGCCGGTTGTTGGTGTGGTGCCGTGGCGAACCAGCAGCACCAGTGTCGGCTTGACAGACATGAACGCTCAACCTATCCCGACATCTCGTAGCGTCACGGATTGTGGGCAAACCTGAACGTGCGACACGCGACACGCAAGTGCGGCTGCGCCGTGAAATCGAGGCTTGCACCGCGTGTCCGCGTCTTGTGCGCTGGCGCAACACGGTGGCCAAAGAGCGCCGCGCCGCCTACCGTGACGAAACCTATTGGGGTAAACCAATTGCTGGTTTTGGTGATGCAGCAGCACGCATCGTGGTGTTGGGGTTGGCGCCTGGCGCCCACGGGGCCAACCGCACGGGGCGAGTCTTTACGGGTGATCGCAGTGGCGACTGGTTGTTTCGGGCAATGCACACCGCTGGGCTGGCGAATCAGCCAACGTCGCAGCAGCGCGATGATGGTTTGACACTGCGTGATGCGTGGGTGACCGTTGCGGTGCGCTGTGCGCCACCCGACAACAAACCCCTACCGCTTGAGCGCAAACGGTGCGCAGGTTTTCTTGATCGCGAGTTGACGATGTTGGTGAATAAGCAGGTGGTGGTGTGCCTCGGTGGCTTTGCCTATGTGGCTGCTTGCGAATATTTTGCGGTGTCGCCTCGCCCTAAGTTTGCCCACGGGCTGGTGGTGCCGGCGGGCGATGTAACCCTGGTGTGTTCGTATCACCCGAGCCAGCAAAACACCTTCACGGGGCGTCTCACCGAATCGATGTTGGACGATGTGTTTACGCGTGCCGTGCAACTGGCAGGCAAGCGAAGCAAAAAATCACCAGCACGGGGCTAGTGCGCAGCGGGTGCGGTGCCGTCAGCTTTTTTCTTTGGTGGTGGCACACCAATTTTTACCGACGTTTCTGCAAAATCGGGCCAGCGGCGGCGGCTCACCACGCTGAGCAGACGCAATAGCTTCATTGCCTTTTCGTCGGCCTCGGCCGGGCGGGCAACCACCGAACCATCTTTGATCATTCGGTTCATCACTTCTTCGCCAAGTTCGGTGCGCACCACACACAAGGTCCAGTCGTTGTCCTCGCCGATACCGCCAGTGGAAATGTCGGCATGTTCAGCAGCAAAGTCGGGGCACATCTTGCAACCCTCACGTGTCCACTGATGGCATTCTTTCAAATCGATTTCATGAAACGACCCATCGCGCATCCAAATCTGGAATGCGCCCTTGATGTTCATCTTCACCATGTCTTCTTTGCGCAGACCATATTTGGCCAAGAACAACTCTTCAAAGATGGCATCGTCAAAAGTCTTAGAGCACAACAGACCAATGTTGAACAAGAACGGTTTGCCGATCTTGCCGGCTTTGCGGGTCCACATCACGGGCAACACTGATGACTGACAACTCATGCCGACCAATGCGATGCGCTGCAATCCTGCTTCGGCCGCTTCTTTAATGGCCAAGGTGTTGGCCGAATACGTGTAGCGACTTCCCGATGATGCCAGCACTTCTTCGCGCGTGCGGGCGATGCCCGGCTTGGCCTTCCAACTCGTGCCGTCGCCTTCCAAGAAACTGGTCAGGGCTGCATCGATGTAGTCGTGTTGCAGCAACCAGATGAGCATTGCCCCCACGAAGCCACCGTCTTGACCCTTCTTGTGCGTTTCATCGTCGGCGGCACGCACCAAGAGCAGTTGGCGGTACTGGCCATACATCTGGTCGTCTTTGCGAGTTTGGCCAAAAAGGTGCTGGTCGGCGTCTTGTTCCCAGTTGCGAAACCGTGGGCAGGCGCGGGTGCACGAAGTGCAACCTTTTTCACCGTGGCCACAATTGGTGAGGCCAAGTTCTTCTTCAAGATGAAACGGCTTGTACTTGCCTTCTTCGTGTTCGTAGCCGATCACATCGTGTGGGCACGCAATTACGCACCCGGCGCATCCGGTGCATAAGCCAGTGTTGATGACTTCTTCGTACAGCTCTTTCCATTGGGCCGTCCAGCGTGTGGTGGCGGGCACATCAGTAACGGTCACGCGCAATACTCTACGACCCAGGCCGCGCACGAATCGTTTTGGCGGGGCACTTCCCGCCAGAATAGGCACATGGCCTCCAGCATCATTTCATACCCACCCGACGTTGAAGAATTTCGCCTTGAAGTTCGAGCCTGGCTCGAGACGAATCTGCCACAGGGATGGTTCGACGAAGGTTTTGAACTCTCGTCGGCTGCGCGCAAGAAGTTCAACGATGAGTGGCCAGACAAGTTGTTTGCTGGTGGATGGATTTGTGCGACCTGGCCGAAAGAGTACGGCGGTAAAGGCTTGTCCACCCTGCAGGGTGTGGTGCTGAACGAAGAGTTCGCACGAGCACGGGCACCCATGCGCGCCGACTTTTTCGGTGACACCTTGGTTGGCCC
>JBBANT010000005.1:0-17745 GCA_040401815.1 Ilumatobacteraceae bacterium
ACCCCGGCAAGCGCGCAGAGTCTTGCCCCAGCCAATCCACCACTTCTTCGAGTGCGACGGCATCGATTTTTAACCCAGCCTCGATGAACTTTGCTTTGTACCACTCGACAAGTTCGCGTCGCTTAGAAGGTGGCGTGGTTTCAAAATTGGCAGTGCCCGCTTTTTTGAGTGCGTCGTTGAGCGCTTTGGGAATGCGACCCCCAGCAGTGACGATGAGATGGCATTGCTCGGTAGGCGCGCGAAGAAATGCAACGAGTGGCTCGACATTCAACGGCGTGACATCTACGTTGCGCACCACCACCACTTTGAAATCGGCAAACAGCGATTGTGTCTGAGCCGCATTGACCGCCATAGCCACGGCGGCAGCACGATCGTCAGACTGTGCTTCGGCCAAATCAAACGACTCGTAGACCGACGAACGATCAGCGTCGCCGACGAGCTCGTCGACCAAATCGCTGAGCCGCGCCGAAATGAGTCGGGCGTCGTCGCCAGTGATGAGATACGTCGGCACCCCTACAGCCTCGCACGAGGGTGAGCTAGTGCAGGTGGTGGCGCATTTTCTTGCGAATCAACACGCCAGTGACAACACCACCCCAGGCCACGGCATTCGCTGGGCCGCGCACGCTGAGCCGAGTGCCCCACTCGGCCACCCACCACACCCAGCGCACCGCTGCCACCACCGGCATGGCAAGAAACCCCGCCACTGCATCGGGCACAAACGCGGCGACCGTCAGCAAGACCGGGGCCGCCATCATCACACCTGAAGCAACCGGCACGGCCAACACATTGGTGGCTAAGGCAACAACAGGCATGGTGCCAAACCACATCAACACGAACGGCGACACACCGAGTTGGGCCGCAGTAGTAGCAGCAAACACCGACGAACCTAAGTGCGGGGTGATGACCACGAGCCCCGTGGTGGCTGCCACCGACAACACAAACCCCACCGACCACGTTGCCAACGGGTCGAGCCCCACGATGCCCAGCACTGTCATAGCCAAGGCCCGCAACGGCACCACGTCGCGACCAATCGCAAAACCAATCTGCACTACCGCTGCCATTACTGCCGCGCGCACCACGCTGGATTCCAAACGGGTTACCACTGCAAACATCGACACCACACCCAGGGCCACTGCCAAACGCGGCCACCGACTGAGTCGCCGCAGCCCGGGCGTAAGGGCGGCCAAAATGAGCGCCACGTTTTGCCCCGACACAGCGAGCAAATGCCCAAGCCCAGCGCCGCGAAATGCTTCGGTCATACGTTGAGGATGACGCGACTCGTCGCCGAGCACGAAGCCGCGCACCAACGCAGCGTCTTGCCAGTGCATGGTGCGAGCGCCACGATCAATCAGTTCGTGCACACGATTTGCCACGCGATGCCATAACGCGTGCGCTGGTGCCGTGGCATACACCGTGACCTCGCGCAATTCGCCTTGCACATGGCGCCCCGCCACAAACCGCAAGCGGCGCTCGTCGTACGCCACACGTGTGGCATCAAGAATCACGGTGTCGCCCATGCGTACCCGCCGCAAGGCACCGCGCTCGCGGCCATAGACCGTGAGGCGAAACTTTTCGTCGTCCAACGACACAATCAGTGACACCGCACCGTTGCGATTGCCTGCGTCTGAGCGCGCGGTAGCTGGGCCCGAAAAGTTGCCTACTTGCGGTGTAGCTAACCGGTGCCACTGGGCTGCACCATGACCGGCAAACACCACTGCAACCACCACGAACCAACGACCCGCAGCACGGTGTTGCAACACTGCTGCGACTGCACCAGTAACAGACAACGCAACGGCCAACCACCACACCGGGGGTGGTGCATTGACGCGGCTGGCAAATGCCATCGGCAAGCGCGCTGCTAACTCGCTGCCCAAGCGGGCAGCAATCGCACCACACAATGCCAACAACACCAGCAGCGAGGTGAACGAGCCACGTGAGAGTGACGCGTTGGTCATGCGCTGGCGAATAACATGGCGCACGTGGCGATACCCGATGGCATCGTTGCCCGCCGCAGCGAACTGCGACGCAAAGGTGGTGTGGTCGCCGCCGGCGCAGCAGGCGCAGTGGCCATCGTCGGTGGATTGTTGCTCGTGTTGCCTGGGCGGGTGAGCGGAGTCGTGGGCTTTGTGCTCATTATTGCTGCGTGTCCGCTGCTTGTGGCCTTCGGCGTGCCGATCGCCGCGGGCATCTCGACGCTTGCTATCGGCATCACTGCCAGCCTCGTGGCGTGGTTCGCCATCGGACAATGGGCGGCGATTCGCGCTACGCAACGCCCGATTGCCGACTGGCGCGACTATTGGTCGGTGCTGTGGCCGCTGGCTGCAGCAATGAGTGCAGGTGGGTTTGTGGGTGCAGCGATGTTTGCACTCAGCATGCTGTAGCACTTCAGACTCGCACCAGCGCACGTAACTCGGCCAACTTTGCTGGGCCGATACCACGCACCGCCAACAAATCATCCACCGATGCAAACGGCCCGTTGCGCGTGCGATGGTCGACGATTGCTCGAGCAGTAGACGGCCCGATGCCTGGCAGGCGGTCCAGGTCGGCAACTGTTGCTTGATTGATGTCAACTAATGCCGTCACGCCAGTAGATGGCACAGCACTAGGTGGCGCACCTGCACCGCTAACTGCGTTCGGCAACGTGATTGGCAACGTGTTCTGCGGTATTCGCTCGCCCGCCCGCGGAATCCATAACTGCTGGCCATCAACCAACACTGCAGCCAAGTTGACTCGTTTGAGATCAGCCTGTGAAGTGGCACCGCCAGCCAAGCGAACCGCGTCGTCACCACGCGACCCAGCCGCCAAGTAATACACACCCGGTTGCTGCACCGCCCCCACCACGTGCACAGCAATACGCAACGGCTCAGAATCGTTGAGCAGTAAATCACTCGGCAGCTCGCTGCTGATACTTGGCGATGTGGTGGCTGTCGGAATGAAGTTTTCGATCGGCGGGGTGGGCAGCTGCACCAACCACCACACCACCACGGCAGCCACCGGCAACGCCACTGCCCCGACCACCAGGCGCTTCCAGCCAAGCCAGCGCCACCAATCCTCAATACGATTCATGCCCCACTGTGTGCGCCAACAAAGCGCTGGGGCAAACAACTAGGCGAAAAGTCGGCCCGTCATCTGGCGGCGATACACCGCGGTGCGTGGGTCGCCAGCACCCATCGCTTCTAAAATTTCCAAGAACCGCTGCCGAGCGGCTTCGTCGGCTTTCACTTGGGGCAACAAGGCATCGAGTTGTGCTGAATAGTCGTCATCGGGCACGAACATTGCCTTGGCGCGCTCTACCAACGCCGCCACCTTGGGGGTCTGGGGCACTCGTTGCAGCAGCTTGAGTGCCTCGGTCACGGCGTTATCGGCAAGAAACAATGTGGCGAGTGCCAACACCACTTGTTCGTTGCCTGGTTCGGTCTTGAGGGCTTCAAACAAACTTGCCTCGTCGCCACGCGCCAACAGCGTGGCAACATCCACGATTTCACCTTCGGGGGTGAGCTTGCCAACAAACGTGCGCACCTCGTGTTCGGGCAAAGCACCAGTGAACGCATCGACAACCTTGCCGTCGTGCAGAGCAAACACCGCCGGAATTGACTGCACCTGAAACGCCTGGGCAATCGCTGGGTTTTTGTCGACGTCGACTTTGGCGAGCACCACTTTGCCACCGGTGGCACCGATGACTTTTTCCAAGATGGGCCCGAGGGTCTTGCACGGCCCACACCACGTGGCCCACAGATCCACCACTACAGGGGTGATTTTCGAACGCTCGATGACTTCTTTTTGAAAGGTTGCGTCGGTGACATCGATGACGTTGGCGACAGAACTCACGCGCTTACGATACCGCTTGGCATAGCGAGTAGTTTTGCCGCATGGTTGATGCAACCCGCGACGGCATCGCTACTGCGACAGTCACCCCGTGGCTGGCTGCCAACGTGGCGGGGTTTGCTCCCCCATTCACAGCCGAAGTAATTGCCGGCGGGCATTCCAACCTCACCTTCAAACTCACCGACTCCAAAGGTGTGCACTACGTGTTGCGACGACCACCGCTGTCGCACACCTTGGCGAGCGCCCACGACATGGGTCGCGAACACCGCATTATTCACGCGTTGCGCGACACCAACGTGCCCGTGGCACCTGCCCTGGCAATGTGCACCGACCCCGCGATTAATGGTGCTCCGTTTTATGTGATGGGTTTTGTCGATGGCCACGTAGTGCGCGACGCCACCATCGCCGAGCGCGTGCTCAGCGAAACCGCGCGACGCACGGCAAGCGAATCACTCATCGACACGATGGCGGCGATTCACGCTGTTGACCTACAACAGGTGGGCCTTGTTGACTTGGCGCGCCACGAGGGATACATCGCGCGACAACTGAAGCGTTGGTACGGGCAATTCAACGCCCAAAAAACTCGTGACTTGCCGCTCATCGACGAGGTGCACGATGCACTGGCGAGCAAGATTCCTGAACAAGGGCCCGCCACCATCGTGCATGGCGACTATCGACTCGACAATTGCATCGTGAACGACGACGGGCGCATCGTGGCGGTGTTGGATTGGGAGATCTGCACGCTCGGCGACCCACTGGCAGATCTTGGTTTGCTGATGGCGTATTACACCGGCCCCGACGACGAAGCTTCGGCTTGGCAAGCCCAGGCAAATCGAGTCAAAGGTTTTATGAATCGCGCCGAACTCGTCGAGCGTTATGCACGCATCACCAATCGCGATGTGTCGCAACTCGACTTCTACACCGCATTCGCATTCTGGAAACTTGCCTGCATCATCGAAGGCGTGTATGCGCGATATCTGGGCGGTGCGCTGGGCGACCGCTCGGCACAAGAACTTGCACCATTCGCCCAACAGGTGCAAGCAGCGGTCACCAGCGCCCACGAGTCGCTGGCTCGCCTACACTGACGCTGCGATGTCGTCGTCATCTGAGTCGTACCAGCTCCACGAGAGTTACACCGAGTTCCCTTCGCTGTCCGCACCCCTCCTAGTAGTGATGCTGCAGGGCTGGATTGACGCGAGTTCGGCAGCACATGCAGCCATGACCCAACTTGTTGACGAGTGTGGCGCCACCACGCTGGTTACTTTCAGCGCCGACGAATATCTCGATTTTCGCGCTCGCCGACCCACGATGGAACTACGCGAGGGCATCAATACGCGCTTGGATTGGCCGTCGACCGACATCATGCTGGGCCATGACATCAACGGCAAAGACGTGCTGCTTTTGACTGGTCACGAACCAGATACCAAGTGGAATCACTTTGCTGCCAGTGTGGGCCAACTTGCTACACAACTTGGTGTGCGCAAGATGATTGGGCTCGGGGCGTATCCATTCGCCACACCACACACCCGGGCAGTGAATATTTCATGCACTTCGCCATCCTCAGATGCCATCGCAGCGCTGCCCTATGTGCGCAGTTCGGTGGATGTGCCAGCGGGCATCGAAGCCGTGCTCGAACATGTGTTGGCCGGACGCGGGATTCCCAGCATCGGCATCTGGGCACAAGTGCCGCACTACGCCACCACCATGCCGTATCCGGCAGCCACGGTGGCCTTGCTGAGTGCGGTGTGTGACACGGGCGGAATCTCACTCGATATCAGTGCAGCGCGTGCCGACGCCACGAGCCACCGCGAACGCCTAGACACCCTGGTCGCTTCCAACCCCGACCACGCCCAACTGCTGTCACAACTTGAGACGGCGTACGACGCAGCCCACCAACGCAACAACGACACTGCCGACATTCCGTCGGGTGACGAATTAGCCGCGCAGTTCGAAAAATACCTACGCGAACAACGCAGCGACTAGCGGCTGCTAGAGGCGCTGAAACCTGTTAGCCAGGCGTGCACATTGCGCCCCAAAGCTTCAACGTCGTAGCCACCTTCTTGCAACACGATGGTGGGCAACCCAAGTTGCGCCAACAACGCACCGCTGCGAGCAAAGCCTTCGGTGGTAACGGCCAAGTCGGCAATGGGGTCGGTAATAAACGTGTCGAGACCAAGCGACACGATCAACGCCGTGGGCTTGAATGCGGCAATTTTTTCGGCACACGTTGACAGCGCCGAGATGTAGGCATCGTCAGCCATGCGCTTGGGTAGCGGCACGTTGAAGGTAGACCCAAGCCCACGACCACTCCCCGTTTCGTCGGCGTGCCCAGTGAAATACGGGTATGCGCGACGCGGGTCACCGTGCAATGACACGTACTGCACATCGTCGCGGTCATAGAAAATTTCTTGCGTGCCATTGCCGTGGTGGTAGTCAACATCAAGCACCGTGACCTTGCCGCCAGTGCGAGCAACGATCTCGTGCGCAGCGATCGCAGCATTGTTGAAAAAGCAGTAACCGCCATACAAATCACGCGTGGCATGGTGCCCAGGCGGGCGACACAAACCATAGGCAGCACGCTCGCCACCAAGCACCACATCGGTTGCAGTAAGAGCCGTGTCCACTGCAGCGCGGGCCGCAGCGTAGGTGCCTTCGGTGAGTGGTGTGGTGGTTTCAAAACACCACCAACCCAGCCGGGCAACAACAGAATCGGGCTCTTCGCTATCGCCCATTTGATTGCGCAACTCGTGACGATAAAACATGTCGGGCACTACTTCGCGCCGTGCGCCAACCACTTGCTGATACTCAGCCCATGCTTCAGACAAAAACTTCACGAGACCTGCGTCATGCACTGCCGTGATCGGTTCTACGCCATGGTCACTCGGGGCACGAAAAGCAAACTGCGGGTCGGCCAGCAATGACGCCTTGATGGTTTCGGCGCGGCCAGTGTGTTCAAAGGGTGAATGACTCGTCGACGACTCGATTTCGGTTGCGGGGTCGTGCAACAGATGCTGGGGTGAATAGACGACTTGCATATCGCCAGCGTAGGTCAATCGAATTTAGGTGCGCTGCGCAACGAACGCTTCAGTTCGGCCATACCCGAGGTGGTGGCCAGGGTCTCGATGGCATCCCACAGCCGGATCGCTTCGGGCCCGCGAGGAATCGCCGAAATCACGGGGCCAAAAAAGCTGGCCTGGTTGGGCTTATCGGGGTGAAACACCAAAATCGGTGTGCCGACGTCCTTGCCGGTGAGCTCCAGCGCGCGCGTGGTTTCGTAGCGAATCACTTCGTCGTGCAGCTCGTCGGTTGCGCTATCGGCCCACTGCGAATTGAGACCGGCTTCGGTCAACACGGTGCGGGCAAATTCCTTCATTTCAACAGCAGTCGCCGGGCGACGCTTGGCAACGTGGATTGCCTGACCAAAAGCCGAATACACCGCGGCGACGGCTTCGTTGCCTGCAGCGGCACGCGCAGCACTCGCGACGCGCAAGGCTTGCAAACCCGCCATGTGGCCATCTTGGTGTTGCTTATTGCCCTCGCTATAGCCGCGATTGTTGTTGATCATGAATAGCGAGATGAACTTCCACGACACGTCGTACCCGCGTTGTTGCTGCACTTCGACCACCCACCGCGAAGTGAGATAGGCCCACGGGCAAATGGGATCAAAATGAAAGTGGAGGTCAGCCATGGGGCTCCTTAGTGACGAAAGCTGTTACTCAGGCTCAATTTGACGCAGGTCGTAGGTTTCGATGATGTCGCCTTGCTTCAGGTCTTGGAAATCGGTGAGTGAGATACCGCATTCGAAACCTTCACGCACATCTTTGACATCGTCTTTGAAGCGGCGCAGTGTGTTGATGGCGCCTTTCCAGATGATGGTGCCATCACGCAAGAAGCGCACCTTTGAGCCGCGTGTAATGACACCCGAGCGAACGAAGCAACCGGCAACTGCACCCACCTTTGGCGCACGGAAGAGTTCGCGCACTTCGGCTTCGCCGGTGACGACTTCTTCGAACTCGGGGGCCAGCAAACCCTTCATGGCTTTTTCGATGTCTTCGATCAGCTTGTAGATCACTTCATACGTACGGATCTCCACATTTTCGGCCTCGGCGAGTTCACGCACCTGGCGTGACGGACGCACGTTGAAGCCGATGATTGTCGCGTTTGTGGTGGCTGCCAGCGTGATGTCGTTTTCGGTGATCGCACCCACGGCACGGTGCACGAAGGCTGCCTTAACCGTTTCGCGCTCGAGCTTGCGCACGCTTTCGGTGACCGCTTCGAGCGAACCGTGTACGTCGGCTTTGATGACCAAGTTCAACGTGGCAGTTTCGCCGGCTTGAATTTGGGTAAAGATGTCTTCCAACTTCACACCTTTTTGGGTGCGAGCATCACCGCGTTGGGCCAACAGTCGCTGACGCTGGGCACGAGAGTCGGCCACTGTTCGAGCGGTGCGATCGTCGGGGGCAATACGGAAGTCGTCGCCAGCCTGTGGAACTGCCGAGAGACCCAATATCTGCACAGGTGCCGACGGGCCTGCTTCTTTGATTTGTTCGCCGCGGTCGTTGATGATGGCGCGCACACGACCCCACGCGGCACCAGCCACCATCGGGTCGCCAACTTTGAGCGTTCCCTTGTCGACGAGCACCGTAACCACGGGGCCGCGGCCCACATCGAGTTGGGCTTCGAGCACGAAACCTTTCGCACGACCAGTGGAGTTGGCGGTGAGTTCTTCAACTTCGGCAACCACGAGCAGCTGCTCGAGCAAGTCGTCGATGCCCAAACCTTGTTGGGCTGACATCTCCACCATGATGGTGTCGCCACCCCATTGCTCGGGCACGAGTTCTTGCTCGGCAACAGCAGACATCGTGCGCTGCACGTCGGCGTTTTCTTTGTCGATTTTGTTGATGGCCACGATGATGGGCACATCGGCCGCGCGTGAGTGGCTGATTGCCTCAAGGGTTTGTGGCATCACACCGTCGTCGGCGGCAACTACGAGCACCACGATGTCGGTGACGCCTGCACCACGGGCACGCATTTTGCTGAACGCTGCGTGACCTGGGGTGTCGATGAAGGTAATGAGCTTGCCGTTTTTTTCCACCTGATATGCACCGATGTGCTGGGTGATGCCACCGGCTTCACCAGCGACCACATTGGCCTCGCGGATTCGGTCGAGCAACGTGGTTTTGCCGTGGTCGACGTGGCCCATGATGGTGACGATTGGCGGACGCGGCGATTGCTGCGCTTCGTCGGCATCGTCAGAGTCGTCAAACAGAGCCTGGAGTTCCATCTCTTCTTGTTGACCTGGATCAACGAGGATGAGTTCGGCGCCAACTTCGAGGGCAAACAATTCCATCTGCTCGTCGGCCAGCGACATGGTGGCGGTGACCATCTCGCCTTGCTCGAGCAAAAAGCGAACTACGTCGACTGCACCACGATTGAGTTTCGGTGCGAACTCTTGCGCCGACGAGCCGCGCTCGACCACGACTGGGCCCTCAGGAACCGGGGCGTTGCTCTTTGCGTATTGCGCAGGTTGCAGTGATTGCAACTGCTCCATGTCCTTGCGTTTTTGTTCGCGAGTTTTTTTGCGCGCACCACGACGATTGCCACCACCACGAGCATTGGGGCCACGGCCCTGCGGGCCACCGATTTGTCGACCCAGACCCGAACCGCGACCACCGCCTGGGCGAGCAGCACCAGGAGCACCGGGACGTGCGCCCGTACCTGCTGGACGCGGTGCGGTGCGCCCGAGACTGGCGGAAGAAAAGCGACCCATGCGGCCGGCCGCACTGGGACGCGGCGCACCAGTGGGGCGTGGCCCGCGAGCATCACCAGGCGGGCGACGAGCGGGCGGTGGTGGAACGCGACTGCCACCTGGTGGTGGTGGAATGACGCGACCACCGGCGGGCACGGTACGTGGGCCACTCGACGGTGGAGTGCCTGACGGTGAACCTGGCGTGCCGGGGGCAGAACCTGGAGGACGCGCTGCGGGCGGACGACTTGGCGCAGCATTACCGGGGCGCGATGACACCACGCGAGGAGCCGGAGAAACTGGCGGTGTTGCTACAGGTGCAGCTGGCTGTGTTGTTGATGATGTTGCTGCAGCTGGCTGAACCGGTGCTGGTGATGTGGGCGTGGTGGGCAGCGTTGCTGCAGGAGCCACGATCTGAGGCGGCGGGGTGGGAAGCGACGGTGGCGCAGCAACCACTGGAGTGGTTGGCACAGATGTTGGCGCAGTGCTGGTGTCCCCCGTTGCCGACTGTGTTGCCGACTGTGTTGCCGACTGTGTTGCCGACTGTGCTGCAGGTTTCTTGGCGCGCGATGCCGGAGTTTTCTTAGCGGTCTTCGGCGCCGCCGAAGTATCATCACCCGAGGCACTATCTGCGGTATCGGATGCAACTTTTTTGGCACGCTTGGGTTTTTCGACGACGGGCTCGCGCTTCAAACCTTTTTCTTCAGCGTGACGACGCACGCGGTCGGCTTGCGCATCGACCATGCTCGAGCCGGGCTTGTCTGCACCGACACCAATTTTTGCGCACAAGTCGATGACCTCTTTCGAGGTCATCCCGAGCTCTTTGGCGAGCGCTGAAACGCGGACGTTCTTGCTCAAGCGGTTGGCGCCTCGCCAGAAGTGACCGGTGCAACTGCATTTTCCACAGTAAGGCCGGCTGCTTCGCTTTCACTCTTCACGTCGAGGCGCAATCCGCACAACTGGGCTGCAAGTTTGGCGTTGATACCGGCGCGACCGATTGCCAGCGACAACTGGAAGTCGGGCACGATGACATCGGCTTGGGTGCCGTCCGCGCTGATTTGCACATCGGTGACCTTGGCTGGTGACATCGCGTTGATGATCATCTCGCGCTTGTCCTCGCTGTAAATCACGATGTCGATTTTTTCGCCACGCAACTCGGTGACCACGCGCTTCACGCGGTCGCCCCGACCACCGACACAGGCACCGATGGGGTCGATGCGTTGGTCGTTGGAAGCCACTGCGATCTTGCAGCGTTGACCAGGTTCGCGGGCAATAGCCATGATGCTCACTTGGCCGCTCACGATTTCGGGCACTTCCATCTGGAACAGCTTGAACACCAAGCCTGGGTGGCTGCGGCTCACGACTACCTGTGGCCCGCGCTCGGTCTGGCGAACTTCGACCAAGAACACCTTGAAAGTGCCGTCGGTCGAGCCACGCAATTCGTTGGGCACCTGCTCGGAGAGTGGCATGATGCCCTCGCCGCCGCTCATGTCGATGATGAGGTACTTGCGCTCGGAGTTGCGGTCTGGCATCAAGCGGATACGGCCAGCAACAATCTCGCCTTCTTTGTTGCGGAACTGGTCGTACTTACCCTGGTATTCCACTTCACGAATTCGCTGACTCAACACGGCGCGAAACGTGGATGCGGCAATGCGACCGAGTTCGTCACGGCTTGGTGTGTCGTCACGCTCGTTGATCCAGTTGCCATCACCGTCTAGGTCGTAGGCAGTGAAGGTCATGTCCATCGTGTCGGGGTTGAGGCCGACGATGACTTCTTCGGCGGCGTTCGGACGCTTTTTGTAAGCAGTGGCAAGTGCTTCGACAAGCACCTGCAACAAGGCTTCAACGGCGAGCCCGCGATCTGCGGCGATCATCCGAATTGCTTCTTTCATGTCTCCTTGATTCATGATGCAACCTCCTTGGTCATTGCGTCTGTAGACGACTGCTGTTTGGATTTCGACTGTTTCTTCGACTGTTTTTTGGCTGCGTCTGCGCCACTGCCCCACACAAACACCGTGCGCGCGCGCTCGATGTCACTGTGCGCCACCGACATTTCGGTGCCGGTGTCGTCTAGACACACAACAATCGCCCGATCATCGGCTCGCAGCAACACACCCTGCAAACGGCGGCGGCCGTCGATGGCGTGGTGCAAGCGCACCGACACCACCTTGTTGAGTTCGCGCAAAAAATGGGCTGGGGTCCGCAAGGGGCGCTCGAGGCCCGGGCTCGAGACTTCCAGCGTGTAGCGGCCCGGCATTGGGTCGTTGTGATCGAGTTCGCGTGACACCAAGCGACTTACGAGCGCAATGTTGTCCAGAGTGACACCCGATGGCTGGCCA
Source organism: Ilumatobacteraceae bacterium (assembly GCA_040401815.1). Taxonomy (GTDB): domain Bacteria; phylum Actinomycetota; class Acidimicrobiia; order Acidimicrobiales; family Ilumatobacteraceae; genus F1-60-MAGs027. The sequence continues at coordinate 11,911 of JBBANT010000005.1, forward strand.
GGAGGGGTGTCGACACTGAGTCGCAGCACGCCAGAGGCCAGCTCGAGATCGTAGATTTCCAAGCCGAGGTCAGCCACAATCGGGGCCACAAGTAAGCGGACTCGCTCTACGACGGTGTCAAGAGTCATCGTGCTACCTCGCTTCCATGTGTTCTGCTATCGGCTTCACATATCTCCTTCGACGCCCGTTGTATGAGTCAAAAAAAGGCGTGGGGGTGACCCACGCCTTCGCGGACTGCATTCATGCTGAACGTAAAAGGACATCTCCATGATAGCCCTGCGAAGTAGCCTTATTTCTGCGTGATTCATCGTTTGTCGACGCTCTTTGTGCGCACACTGCGTGACGACCCCGCCGAGGCCGAAATCCCCAGTCATCGCTTGCTGTTGCGGGCCGGATATATCCGTCGCGCCGCCCCGGGTGGCTACACCTGGTTGCCGTTGGGTCTGCGCGTTTTGCAACGCGTCGAACACATCGTGCGCGAAGAAATGAACGCCATCGGCGCCCAAGAGGTGCACTTTCCTGCGTTGCTGCCCCGTGAGCCCTACGACGCCACCGGCCGCTGGACGGACTACGGGCCCAACTTGTTTCGCTTGCAAGACCGCCGCGGAGTGGATTACCTGCTTGGCCCGACGCATGAAGAGATGTTCACGCTGCTGGTGAAAGATCTATACAGCAGCTACAAAGATTTGCCCGTTTGGCTGTATCAAATTCAGACCAAGTATCGCGACGAAGCCCGCCCGCGGGCCGGGCTACTGCGCGGTCGCGAATTTGTTATGAAAGATTCGTACAGCTTCGACCTCGACGACGAAGGTTTGCAGCGCAGCTACGACGCTCACCGCAGCGCTTACGTAAAAATCTTTGCCCGACTTGGGCTCGACGTGGTGATTGTCAAAGCCATGTCGGGTGCGATGGGTGGCTCGGCGTCTGAAGAATTTTTGGCGCCATCAGTTTCGGGAGAAGACACCTTTGTGCGGTGCTCGCAGTGTGACTACCGCGCCAACACCGAAGCGGTGCGCATCGGCACACCGAGTGCGCCGGATGCCAGCAACACGCCGGCGGCATTGGTGGTTGACACGCCGAATACTCCGACGATTCAAACACTGGTCGACCTGCTCAACTCTCGCCAAGATTTGCAGCGCACCACAGCTTGGGCCGCCCACGACACATTGAAAAACGTGCTCGTCATGTTGCGCCAAGCAGACGGCTCGCGCACACCGCTGGCCATCGGTGTGCCTGGTGATCGTGACGTGGACATGAAACGACTCGAGGCCCTCGTGTCGCCACTAGAGGTTGAACCATTTGGCGAAGGCGATTTTGCTGCGCGCCCAACATTGATCAAGGGCTATATCGGCCCGAATGCACTCGGCGAAGCACAGCCGCTTGGCATTCGATACTTGCTTGACCCGCGCGTCGTAACCAACACCGCCTGGGTCACCGGCGCCAACGCACCCGGCCGCCATGTAGTCAACTTGATGTGCGGCCGCGACTTTACTGCTGACGGTGTGGCCGATGTTGCTGACGTGCGCGACAACGACGCCTGCCCGATGTGCAGCGCGCCAATGCGAATTGAACGCGGCATTGAAATGGGTCACGTATTTCAACTCGGGCGCAAATACGCCGAAGTGCTCGGGCTGCAAGTGCTTGACGAAAAAGGCCAACAGCGAGTGGTCACGATGGGTTCATACGGTGTTGGCGTTTCGCGTGCAGTGGCCGCAATTGCCGAAATGCACCACGACGAATTAGGCCTGCGCTGGCCGCGCAGCGTGGCGCCGATGGATGTTCACGTGGTAATTGCTGGCAAAGCTGGCGACCAAACAGCACCAGCCGGCGAGCAACTCGCCGCCGAACTATCAGCGAGCGGCCTGCACGTGTTGCTCGACGACCGCACCGGTGTATCGCCTGGTGTGCGATTCAAAGACGCCGAACTCATGGGCATGCCCATGATTGTGATTGTCGGACGCGGTGTAGCCAACGGAGTGCTTGAAGTGCGCGACCGCATCGCTGGCACCACCACCGAGGTGCCGATTGCCGAAGCGGCCCAACACATCATCACATGCTGCGCTTAAAGGGCGCCGTCGCGCACTACGCGTGGGGTGACCGCTTTGCATTGCCCGAACTTCTCGAGATAACTGCCGACGGTCGACCCTGGGCTGAGATTTGGTATGGCACACATCCGCGTGGGCCAGCACAAATCGACGAAAGCCTGCATCTGCCGGCGCCGTCGTATCTTGCTGACGAAGTTGGCGAGTTGCCGTTCATCGTGAAATTGTTGGCCGCTGCCCAACCGCTGTCGCTGCAGACGCATCCAACTGCAGCACAAGCAGCCACTGGGTTTGCACGCGAAAACGCCGCGGGCATCGCACTCGACGCCCCCGCGCGCATGTACAGCGACCCACACGCCAAGCCCGAGATGGTTATTGCGCTGCATCGCTTCGAGGCATTGTTCGGGTTCGTCGACAGCGAACAGGCAATTGCCCAATGCAACGAAGCAGGTGCACCCGACATAGCCGAACACGTGCGCAGCAATGGTGTGGCCGCCACCGCCCGTGCGATTTTGAACGCAGAGCCATTCAATGCACCAGCCTCGGCGTCGCGAGCCATGCAACAACTCAACGAACATCACCACGACCCACGCTCAGCGGTTGCACTGCTCATGCACCACGTGCGGCTGGCACCAGGCGAAGCGTTGTACTTAGACGCTGGTTGTGTGCACGCCTATTTGTCGGGGCTGGCGCTCGAGGTGCAAGGCAGTTCAGACAACGTGCTGCGCGCTGCATTCACCAACAAGCACGTCGACCTCGCTGAGTTTTTTGCGGTCGCCGACCTCTCCCCAACCAGCGATGCGCGAGTCAGCACTGAAACACTTTCGGCGATCACCACCGCGTATCGCAGCCCAGCCCCCTTTAGCGTGATGCGCCACGAAGTCAACGGTGCGTTCTCGCTCACGACCACCACCGAGCACACCATATTGATGTGCACCTCGGGAAGCGCGGGCACACTCACCCGCGGGTCTGGCGCATACCTAGCGCGCAACGAAACAGTGGAGCTGCACGGCACTGCAACGCTGTATTCGGTGAGTGCATGACGCGTCGACTCCGCAACGCTGTCGCTGGATTGATTGCTGCTACGAGTGTGCTCGTGGGTCTGGGCCTCGCGGCGATTGCCAGCCCGGCCAACGCCACGGCGAACCCACCGACCACGCTGCTGGTACTGGGCGACAGCCTCACCTGGGGCGCTAACTACTTTGCCAAAAGCCAAGCCCGCCTCGCTGCCGCCAACACCTTCGACGTGGTACTCGTTGACAGTCGCTGGGGTCGACGTACCAGTGGTCTTAGCTCGACGCGATATTCAGGAAACGCTGCACTCAAGCAACTGATTGCCGACGGTGTGCGACCAACTGCAGTGATTGTTGCGCTCGGCACCAACGACGTAGCGATTTTCACCAAGCGGCGTGAATACGTCACCCTGATTCAGGACTTGATGACCACCATCGGCAACGTGCCTGTTGCCTGGGTGAACGTGCATCGCATCGACTCGGCCAGCACCATCCGGGGGTCAAGGCGTTTCAACGCAGCCCTCGGCCAAGTGCTGGCGAACTACCCGTTGGCGAATGTGTTCGACTGGGCGGAAGTCGCCAAGAACAACCCCAAAGTGATCGACCCCGACAAGATTCATCTCACCCCGTTGGGCCATGAGGTGCGAACGAAGGTGTATCTCGAGCTTGCCACAACGCTGGCGCAACGGGCCAGCGACATGACTACAACGACTACTTCAACGGTGCCACCAGCCACCACGACTGTTGCGCCGTAGCCAAACTCAGCTTTCGACGGTGCGCCGAATTTCTACAATCTTGGCTGACGCGTTGTTGGCATCGTCACCTTGTTCATCTAGTGCAGCCGAACGGTCACGGGCGGCTTCACGCTCAGCAATAGTGGTGTCAACACGCTGGAGCGCAGCTTCCACCCCGTGTTCGTGAATGTAGGTAGCCCAATCCACGAGCGCTTCCACCATTTCTGATTCGGGCACCACGGCAACGTTGCGACCCTTTACAAACAAGTGCCCACGTTTGTTGCCAGCGGCAATACCGAGGTCGGCTTCGCGGGCCTCGCCTGGGCCGTTGACCACGCAACCCATCACCGCAATTTGCAGCGGCAATTTTTTGTCGGCAAAAGCAGCCTGGGCGCGATTAGCCACGTCGATCACATCAATTTCGGCGCGACCGCAACTCGGGCACGCAATGAGGTCGACATTTTTTCGCTCGCGCAAACCGAGGGCCTCGAGCAGTTGACGCCCGGCGCGGGCTTCTTCGACGGGGTCGGCAGTAAGGCTGAACCGAATGGTGTCGCCGATGCCTTCTAACAACAATGCTGCGATACCAGCGGTGGCTTTCACCAAGCCACCAGGCAGTGGCCCTGCTTCGGTCACCCCGAGATGCAGCGGATGGTCGGTAATGGCGCTCAACTTGCGATAAGCATCCACCATGAGTGGCACGCTGGAAGCCTTCACTGAAATCTTGATGAGATCAAAACCGACTTCTTCGAAATAGCGCATTTCGGTTTGGGCCGACTCGACCATCGCGTCGGCAGTGAGCCCACCATATTTTTCGTACAGTGCTGGGTCGAGTGAACCGCCATTGACCCCGATACGAATCGGCACCTGGCGATCACGGGCCTCGCTGGCAACAGCCTTGATGTGTTCGGGCTTGCGAATATTGCCGGGGTTTAGGCGCAGCCCGTGCACGCCGGCTTCGAGTGCTGCCAATGCCATTTTGTATTGATGGTGAATGTCGGCGATGATCGGCACCGGCGAGCGCGGAACGATTTGGGCTAAGCCTTCGGCCGCATCAATGTCGTTGCAGGTGCAACGCACAATGTCGCAGCCAGCCGCAGCCAGCGCATAAATCTGTTGCAGGGTGCCTTCGACATCGGCAGTTTTGGTAATGGTCATCGACTGCACGCTGATTGGCGCATCGCCACCGACAGCAACTTTGCCGACGCGAATCTGACGGGTGGTCTTGCGTGGAAACAGCGGAGTTGTGGTCATTGATCAGCCGAGCGGTTGGGTGATGTCAAGGTACAAGCCTGCCACGAGCAGCATGACCAGCAACACCACCACCGCAGTAGCCATCGGGGCCAACTTGCGAATGTCGGCCTGATAACGCCGCGTGCGCGTCGAACGAGCCCGCTCGTAAATAGCCACCGCCGCATGTCCACCATCGAACGGCAGCAGCGGCAACATGTTGAACACCCCGACAAACACATTCACGGCCGCCAACAAAATGAGCACGCCCTTCCAGCCGTCTTCGCGACCGATATCGCCGCCAATCTGGCTGGCCCCGACCACGGTGCTGGGCCGGGTAAGTGGGTCAGCAACCTCGCTCGTTAAGTTGTCAGCCAAATTGATGGGGTTTAACACGGTGAACACACCGCGCACTGAACCAGCGGCGGTACTCACCACATCTTGCACTGCGCGCCCGAGAGATTCAACCACCCCGACTTGCACATAGTCACGCGACCAGCCCGCCACGCCGAAAAACGCGCGTGCCTGCGGTGTGTCTTGCGTACCAGGAAACGCCGTGAGGGTTGCGGTGAGCACCAAGGTTTGGCCGCTGCGATCTACCACTACTTGCACTTGGTCACCCGGCTGTTTGGCGCGCACGGCACCAACAAAATCACCTGAGGTACGCAGCGCTACCCCATCGAACGACACGATGATGTCGCCAGCACGCACCCCGGCTGCTTCGGCAGCACTGCCCTCATATGGGCTTTGAGCCACTTCGACCCGACCGGTTTCGCCGTACCGCCCAGCGATGGAATAGACACCGGAGAACAACAC
>JBBANT010000005.1:17845-60175 GCA_040401815.1 Ilumatobacteraceae bacterium
CCCGACCGGTTTCGCCGTACCGCCCAGCGATGGAATAGACACCGGAGAACAACACCAGCGCAATCACCAGATGCATTAATGAGCCAGCGGTAATCACCAACAAGCGTTTGGGAAACGACTTAGAGCGATACGTGCGTGCTTCGTCGGCTGGGTCGGTTTCGTCGAGGTTGTTCATACCGATGATGCGAACGAACGCACCGATGGGAAACGCTCGCAAGCCGTACTCCACTTCGCCGCGGCGCCAGGCCAGCAATCGCGGACCAAAGCCCATGTAGAACTGCGTGACTTTCATGCCCGTGCGACGGGCGGTGACAAAGTGGCCGACTTCGTGCAAGAACACCGAGATGATCAAACCGAGAACGAACACCAGAGTCCAGATGTTGTTGGAACCCAACCAGGCCAATAGCGCCACGATGACACCAACGCCGAGGATTGAAGTAGACAGCGGCACTTTGCTTTCTGAAGACGTGTTATCCGACGGTGTTGCTCCGGCACGTGTTTTTGCTGCAGTGGGGTCGCCGCCCCCGCCTACAAGTTCGTCGCGCACACGCGAATAAAAAGAACTCACGCGCTTACCGTACCTGGGGTGTGTACGAACGACTCGACGATGCCAAGTGCAATGCGTCGCGCCGTACTGTCGGCTGCCAGCACATCGTCAACACTGGTGAGCGCTGCCCCATCGTACTGCTGCAGGGTGGCATCGTTCACTTCGGCAATCTGCAACCAACCGATGCGACCAGCCAAGAACGCATCGACGGCGACTTCATTGGCAGCACTCAACCAAGCGGGGGCCGAACCGCCAATGCGTCCGGCGGCGTAGGCAAGGCGCAAACAACGAAACGTCTCTACATCGGGTGGCTCGAAATCCAAGCGGCGCAGCGAAGACCAATCCAACGCCCCAAACGGCACATCAAAACGCTCGGGCCACGCGAGTGCATAAGCAATCGGCAACCGCATGTCGGGCAGCGACAGCTGGGCGATGGTGGCGCCATCGGTGAAGGTGGCCATCGAATGAATGATCGATTGCGGATGCACGATTACTTCGATTTGGTCATAGCCCACTCCGAATAATTCGTGCGCCTCGATGACCTCGAGACCTTTATTCATCAACGTGGATGAGTCAACCGTAATTTTTGGTCCCATCGACCAGGTTGGATGAGCCAAAGCGCTGGCCACATCCACACTGGCCAATTCGTTACGGGCCTTACCGCGAAACGGCCCACCGCTAGCCGTGAGCTGGAGCGATGCAATCTCGCGCTCAGGTGTGCCACTGGCACGCAAGCACTGATGCACTGCGCAATGTTCGCTATCAACCGGCACGATCATCGCACCTTTCGTGGTGCGCAGCGGTTGGACGATAGGGCCAGCGGCAATCAGGCTTTCTTTGTTGGCTAATGCCAGACGCTTGCCGCGACGCAGGGTTTCAAGGGTCACGGGCAAACCAGCAAAGCCCACCACGGCGTTGACCACCACGTCGGCATCGGTATTGGTATCGCCCACTACGTCGGCCACGTTGTCGGTGAATTGCACCGCAGCAAACTCACTAGCCAAGGTGGCGCGCACCGCATCGTCGACAACCGCGACTACTCGCGGGCGATGAGCCTTGATTTGTTCGCGCAGCACTGCTTGGTTCGACCCAGCAGCGAGCGCCACGATTTCGTATCGCCCGCCCGAAGCGGCCACCACTTCAAGCGTTTGTCGGCCGATCGAGCCGGTGCTGCCGGCTACGGCAACCTTGACGGTCACGACTGAGCGGGCTAGCTCGCCCAAGGAGCGAGCGTGACTGCCAAGAAGTACACGGTAGGCAATGCCAACAACACGCCGTCGAAACGATCAAGCACACCGCCGTGACCCTTCAGAACCGTGCCGAAATCTTTTACCCCGAGCGAACGCTTCAGCACCGACTCGAGCAAGTCGCCGAGCGGCGCCACGATTGACACCACCGCTGCCAACAGAATCCACTCGGTGAGCGAGTCCCAAGTTTCGCTTTGCAATCCAATAATGACCACCACACAGAACGTGGCAATGGTGCCACCGATGACACCTTCGATGGTTTTGTTCGGGCTCACCGAGGCACGCAACGGCGTGCGACCAATGGCTGAACCTACGAAGTAGGCACCTACATCGTTAGCTGCAACGGCGAACACCAAGAGAAACAACGTGTCGGTGCCAATGTTTGGAAGGACTGATGACAACGTTGACATCCGCAAAATTAGGCCGGCATAACTACCCAACAAACCGATGTACACCACACCCAACATGAGTGTGCCCAAGCTGGTGACCGCTGCACTCTGGTCGTCGTTCGAGCCGACCAACGTGATGGCCCCGGCAATAAAAGCAAAGACCACCACCATGGCAATCGCTAGATGCGACATGTAATAGGCGCCGATTGGTGCCGCCAAACAGGCCACTACACCCACCACCATCGGTGCACCCAGATTGCGGGCGTTGGCTTGGGTGAAAAACTCGAGGGCAGCCACACCCAGCACCACCATCACCAAGGCCATGACTGCAGCTGGGCCAACGAACGATGTGCCGATGAACAACACGGCGAGCACTACCCCGACGATGACTGCTGAACCCAAGTTGCGATCGGCACCGACCGGACGCGGCTGGGTGCCTGAGTCACTGCGCTCGGGGCGTTGACGACGCACCTGAGTTGGTCGAGCAGCGGCCGGGCGACGAGGCGAACGGTCGCGTACGGTCGGGCGCGAAGGATCTGCTGTTTGATCACGCAACGTGGGATGAGTATCTGACCCCCGACGCGGGCGTGGGTCAGTGGGGTCGCTGCCAATGCGGATGCGACCCGACGGAGCAGTGCGACTCACAGGTGGCGGCGCAGCGCTTCGTGATGTGTCACGTGTTGTGTCACGGGATGCGTCGCGCGTTGTGTCGCGAATAGGACGTGAGGCGTCGCGTGTTGTTTCGCGGGATGCGTCGCGCAATGCCGGGCGGCTGGGGTCGCGTGGCTGCACGCCAAAACGTGGGCTTTCGCCAGTTGGTTGTTCGCTCCAATGTGGCAGCGGTGCTGTGTCCGTGGAATCCACACTGATTGACGGTGCGGTGTCATCGGCGTCGGCAAACTTCACTTCACCAAATTCGTCACCAAAGTTGATCGTGTTGTCACGCAATTCGCCGGTCGGCTCTGTTGCTTCGGTGTCGTCGTTGCGGTTGTCAGACATCTTTAGACCTCCATCACTTCTTGTTCTTTACGGACTGCTGCTTTATCAATGGTGTCGACATGTTCTTGCGTCATCTTTTCGAGATCTTTTTCGGCCCGCTCGAGTTCGTCTTTGGAGATGTCGCCATCTTTTTCTGCGGTCTCGAGCGCCTTGCGGGCATCGCGACGCACGCTACGCAACACCACTCGCCCATCTTCGGCAAGGTTCTTCACCACTTTGACGTATTCCTTACGGCGGTCTTCGGTCAACGCTGGGAACGCCAGGCGGATGATAATGCCGTCATTGCTCGGGTTCACCCCGATGTCGCTGGCGTTCAGGGCTTTTTCGATTGCACCAATCGCCGACCGGTCGTGGGGCTTGATTACCAGCAGCCGCGCCTCGGGCACTTGGAAACTGGCCAACTGCTGCAACGGCACGGGCGAGCCGTAATAGTCGACATTGAGTCGTTCGATCAACGCCGGCGACGCCCGCCCTGTGCGCACCGCAACAAACTGATGCGCCACGTGCTCGACAGCCTTTTGCATCTTCTCGAGCGACTCGAGCAGTGTCTCGTCGATCACGCGACCAGCGTACCGATTTCTTGACCCTGCAAAATCGCGCGCAGATTGCCGCGCTGCAAGAGATCGAATACCACAATTGGCAACTTGTTGTCCATACAGAACGTGATGGCAGTTGAATCCATGACACGCAAACCTTTGTTGATTACGTCCATGTGCGACAACTTGGTGAAGCGAGTGGCAGTTTTGTCAAGTTTGGGATCCGCAGAGTAAATGCCGTCGACACCAGAGTGTGTGCCTTTCAAGATTGCCTGCGCTTCAATTTCGGCTGCACGCAGCGCAGCAGCCGTATCGGTGGTGAAGAACGGGTTACCCGTGCCACCAGCCAAGATCACGATGCGACCCTTTTCTAAGTGGCGCTCACAACGGCGTCGAATGTAGGGCTCGGCCACCTTGGGCATTTCGACTGCAGTCATCACGCGCGAATGTTGTCCGGCGCGCTCAAGCGCATCTTGCAACGCCAGCCCGTTGATGACCGTGGCGATCATGCCCATGTAGTCGGCTTGCGCTTGATCCATACCGCGACCACTGCCCTTGGTGCCGCGCCAGAAGTTGCCGCCACCCACAACAATGGCAATGTCGACGTCGAATTCTTCGCGGGCGTCACGCAATTCGCCCGCCAGTTGCGCCAGCACATCGTTGTCTAGCCCGAAACCAGTTTTTTCGGCGAGGGCCTCACCAGACAATTTCAATACGACTCGCTTCCAGCGGGGCTGGGTTGGCGAAGGCATGCGTAGTTGAGATTACCCGATTTCGACTTGGGCGAACCGCACGATGGTTGCGGCGCCAATGACCTGTTTTACCGACTGTTTGTCGTCTTTGGCATAGGGCTGCTCGAGCAGGCACAAATCCTTGAAGAAACCGTTGATTTTGCCATCAACAATCTTGCCAATTGCTGCCTCGGGCTTGCCTTCGTTGCGAGTTGCGGTCTCGAGTGTGGCACGCTCGGCAGCGACCACCTCGGCGGGCACTTCGTCACGTGTCAGAAACTTGGGGCGCGCAAACGCGATGTGCACGGCCACGTCGTGTGACAACTCACTTGATGCACCTTGCATTTCGACCAGCACGCCATTGACGCCGCGACCACCCTGAATGTGGAGATACGAGTCAATCGTGTTACCCGCAGCAGCAGCGACACGCACTACTTCACCAAGTTCGATTTTTTCTTTGAGTGTGATCTTCAAGTCATCCAGCTGAGCCGTGCGTGACGCGATGGCATCCGCACCCGAAGCATGCACGAGTGCCACCAACGTGTCGGCTTCAGCGCGAAACTGGTCGCTCGAAGCAACGAAGTCGGTTTCACACTTGAGTTTGACAATTGCACCGACATTGTCTTTGATCAACATGGCAACAACACCCTGAGTGTTTTCGCGATCAGAACGCTTGGCGCTAGCCGCCAAACCTTTTTCGCGCAACCATGTCTTTGCTGCCTCGACGTCGCCGTTGGCTTCTTCGAGTGCCTTCTTGCAATCCATCATTCCGGCGCCAGTTGCTTGGCGCAGTGCTTGCACGTCTTTGGCGTTGATGGCCATTAGTTCGACTCGCCCGCCAACTTGGCATCACGCTCGGCTTGGGCAATCACGGCTTCGGCGCGGGCACGAGCCTGATCGGCTGCGAACACTGCGTTGTCCACCACAGCAGTCGCTGGGTTTTGCACTTGTCCACCGGCTTTTTCGGAGATGAAACGACCCTCAGAAATTGCCTCGGCAATAACACGGGTCATCAACTCGTTGGCGCGAATGGCATCGTCATTGCCTGGGATTGGGTACTGCACCAGGTTGGGGTTCACGTTGGTGTCGACCACTGCCACAACAGGAATGCCGAGTTTGTTGGCTTCGGTGACGGCGAGGTGTTCGGTGGCGGTGTCGAGCACGAACACTGCATCTGGCAAACGCACCATGTTGCGAATGCCCGACAAGTTGCGCTGCAACTTGATGAGCTCGCGCGACATGAGCAGCGCTTCTTTCTTAGGAATCTGGGCCCACTCTGGTGAACCAGACAGACGCTCGAGTTCGATCATCTTTGACACGCGCTTGGAGATGGTGCCGAAGTTGGTGAGCATGCCACCGAGCCAACGCTCGTTGATGTACGGCATGCCCGAACGCTCAGCGAAATTTTTGATCGGGTCTTGGGCTTGCTTCTTGGTGCCGACGAACAACACCACGCCGCCACCAGAGGCAAGTTGGCGCACGAACGCGTAAGCGGATTCGATTCGGGTGAGCGTTTGCTCGAGGTCGATGATGTGAATGCCGTTGCGCTCACCAAAGATGAAACGCTGCATTGTTGGGTTGCGACGCTGGGTCTGGTGTCCGAAATGGACTCCCGCCTCGAGCATTTGGCGCATACTGACGACTGCCATGTGATTCTCCTTCCTGTGGTTAGTGGACACGATTCGTTGCGCCGAAGCGACCACAGGTGTGCGAATCGTGGTTTGCGGATTGTTTAGTGCACTATCTATTACTGCTGACGAATCAGCTCGCCTGACGCTAGCGGCGCGGCGTCAGGCTTCCACCACAACGGCGCACGACATGGGCTTTATCCACTGCAACTGTGGGTGCGTCGGGCACCCAAGGTGACGCGATACCGCGGCTTTGCCACTTTGCCGATGTCGCCAGAAGCCACCTGTTGCGGGTCGACGTAGCGATCACCGATGCGCAGCCCAACGTGCAACGAATCATGGGCAACACCAATGCGCTCGCCGCGGGCGACAACCGAACCCTGCCGCAACTGCGGTGCAGCCAACAGCGCTAACCCACCGTAGGTAACACGCACTGCAGGGTTGGCGGTGGCACGCAACACCACATAGTTGCGCCCGGCAACCACCCCAACGAACGACACCGTGCCCGATAGGCCAGCCACCACATCGCGGCCCATCGGCACGGCGAATTCCACCCCACGGTTGCCAGCACAACGCTCACATTCGGGGGCTCGAAACGGGTCGATCACGCTGGCATTGCTCGGTAACACCAAACACACACCGACGGCAAGCGACATGAGCACGATTGCAACCTCGGCTTGCGTTAGCGAAAATCTGCTGCAGCGAGTTGGCTGCGCATCTGCAGCACCGCTTTGGCATGAATTTGTGAGACTCGGCTCTCGGTTACGTCGAGCACCTCGCCAATTTGGGCAAAGGTCAGGTTCTCTTCGTAATAAAGCAGCAACGTGGTGCGCTCGCGTTCGGGCAGTTTGCGAATGGCATCGTGCATCGTGCGACGCAGTTCGCCCGATTCCATCGCGGCATCGGGGTTAGTGGCGCGCTGGAAATCACTCGTATCCGGCAGCGAGTGGGAATCCATCGCCACGTGATCGAGTGGCCCAATGGCACTCGAAGCAACGTCGGTCAGCCAGTCGTGCAACTCGTCGGCAGAAATGCCCAGACGTTGAGCAATCTCGGCATCGGTGGCCGAACGGCCGAGTTCGTTTTGCAAATCGGTGATGGCACCTTGAATCTGACGCGAACGCGCACGCACCGACCGTGGCACCCAATCCAGCGAACGCAAAGAGTCGAGAATTGCCCCGCGAATTCGCGGCACAGCATACGACTCGAACTTCACACCCTGCACTGGTGTGAAGCGATCGATGGCTTGCACAAGGCCCACCACACCCGCACTCACTAGATCATTGGTCTCGACCCGCTTGGGCAAACCTGCCGACAAACGACCAGCCACGAACTTGACCAGTGATGCATAGTGCACCACCAACCAGTCGCGGGCCACCGGATTTTTTGCCGTATGCCAGCGCGACCACGCTTCGTCGATGGTGAGACGTTCTGGGCGGGGGTTCATGCGCGTGGATGCGACGCCCCGTACGCCGTTTTCAGTCGCTCTTTGCTCACGTGGGTGTAACGCTGTGTGGTGGCAACATCGCTGTGGCCGAGGAGTTCTTGCACGGCGCGCAAGTCGGCGCCGTTGTCCAACAGGTGGGTGGCAAAAGTGTGCCGCAGCGCGTGCGGATGCGTGGGTGACATGGCGCGGTCGTCGATGAGTCGACGCACATCGCGCGGGGTGATGCGCCGACCGCGATGGTTGAGAAACAATGCCAGTTCGTCGATCACTTCGAGCACCTCGCTGCGTAACGGTACCCATGCTCGCACTGCTTGCATGGCGGGCTTGCCCACTGGCACGACGCGTTCTTTGTTGCCTTTGCCCATCACCCGCACTACCCCGCGGCGCGTGTCGATTGAATCGATATCGAGCGAACACAACTCGCTCACGCGCAAGCCGCTGCCGTACAACATTTCGACGACTGCATCGTCGCGCAGGTGACGCCAATGCGGATGTTCGTCGGGATGATGCTCGAGGAGCGCGCGCAATTGCTCGCCCGTCAGCACCTTGGGCAATCGACCTTTGTCGGATGGTGTCTTGACCCCGAGCGTGGGATCGACTTTGATTTTGCGATTGCGCGACAACCAACCGAAGTATCGCGACAGCGCTGCTTTTTTGCGCGCGATACTGCGGCGCGCCAACTTGCTCGTAGTCAAAAACGCCACATACGAACGCACGTGGGCTTTGGTTACTTGCGTGGGTGTGGCAACCCCGTGGCGTGACACCCACTCGGCGAACAGCCGAACGTCGCGCTGATATGCGCTCACCGTGTTGGGGGCCGCTGCGGTGAGCGACACCACGAAGCCGTCTATGTTCCATCGGTTGGCGCCGCTCATCACCAAAACCGTAGTTGCCACGGCGCAGCCGCAATTGCTGCGGCATCATCGGGCAACCAACGCTTCCCACCACCCAGCGTTAGCCACCACCCAACCGTGGGCCTCAAGGCGCCCGAGCCGCAACGCCACCTCGGCAATCGGCAGGCGCAGCCGTTCGACCAACTGCTCAAATGTCAGCGGACCACTACTCAGCCCGGCGAGCACCACGTGTTCATCAGCACTCGGTGGCACGCGCGTCTCGCTGGGTGTGATGTGGCGCTGGTGATTTAGCCCGAGCGCCACCAGGACATCGGTTGCATCACACACTGTGGCAGCACCCTGGGAGATCAACCGGTTGGAGCCCACACTCGATTCACTCTGTGGTGCACCGGGCACCGCCATCACGGTGATGCTGCGCGACAGGGCTTGTTCGACAGTGATCATCGAGCCACCGGTGGCCCGCGATTCGACCACCACCAACACCTCACTGGCGGCTGCCAAGATGCGGTTCCGCAGGGGAAACCGAAATGCATCCGGCCCACACCCAGGTGGCGATTCAGAAATGATGACGCCACATTCAGCCACAGCACTCCACAATTTGGTGTGCTCGCGGGGATACACCACATCGAGACCTGTGGCCACCACTGCAATCGGGCCGCTTGACCCCGATTCAAAAGCATCGATCACACCATGGTGGGCCGCAGCGTCGATGCCGCGTGCCAAGCCTGACACCACCGCCACACCGTTGCGCGACAAATCGCGACCCAACCCGCGAGCAAAGTGGCGACCAGCAGCACTCGCAGCCCGCGTGCCGATGACACCTGCGCGTCGCTGGGCAAATGTGGCGAGGTTGCCGCGGGCAAACAGCACGGCAGGTGCTGCGTGGTCGCCACGCAATGCACTCGGGTACGACGGGTCGGTGGCCAACACCACGCTGATGTGATGGTTGCGCAACGCTGCCTCGACACGACGCAACACATCATCGGTGGCAGCTTGGCGCCAGATGTGGGCGAAATTTTCTTGCGCCAACAATGCAGCGATGCGGTCGCCGGGAGCCAATTCGCCACGCACCGTGCGCCATGCATCAACAGCACCAAGCAGAGCTAGCAGCAGGCGCAGCCGCTGCGGCCCGATGGCTGGCAGAGTTGCGAGCGCGGTTGCTGCAATGTGTTCGGGTGTGAGGTGCAACTCAGCAGCAGACGTCGTCGGATTTCTGACTGTGTTGTTTGGAACCGTGTTAGCGCTCATCGGTGACCGCCACTCAGTACCGCCAAACTGGTGCGCAAACGCAACGCCGTTGCGACATGGGCTTCACTCACCACATCGGGTGCGCCATCCAAGTCGGCAATCGTGCGCGCTACACGGCGTACCCGATGCAAGCCACGGCCGCTCAGTCGCCCGACTTCTAATTCGCGACGCAACACCGCGCGCGCGCCGGGTGCAAGCGGGGCGACTACGTCGAGTTGATCGACTGCAATGCCGGCGTTGGTGCCGCCACTGCGCGACAAAGCCACCTGTCGAGCAGCCACCACACGCTGGGCCACGGTTGCCGACGACTCGCCATCTACGCCATCCACCAAGTCATCCACCTTGGGCAAGCCCACGCTTACGCGCAAGTCGAACCGATCGAGCAACGGGCCTGAGAACCTGCGCAAATATTTAGAGCGCGCTGCATCATCACACACGCAGGCACCTGGGGTGCCAACACCACACGGACACGGGTTCGCCGCAGCCACCAACAAAAACCGAGCCGGGAACGAGAGCGACGTGCGCGCCCGCGAAACGTGCACTACCCCGTCTTCTAATGGTTGACGTAACGCGTCAAGCACACTTGGGGCAAACTCGCCGAGTTCGTCTAAAAACAACACGCCTTCACTCGCCAGTGAAATTTCACCGGGTCGCATCGCAGCCGTGCCACCACCGATGAGGCCAACTAAAGAAATGGAATGGTGCGGCGAGCGAAACGGTGCGTGGCTCACTCGCCCACTGGCGGGCATTGGCACGTGGGCCGCTGAGTGCACCATGGTGCACGACAACGCTTGATCTTGTGACAACGGCGGCAAGATGCTCGGCAAGCGGCGCGCCAACATCGACTTGCCGGCACCCGGTGGCCCCACCAACAACATGTGATGGGCACCCGCCGCGGCTACTTCAAGCGCCAACCGCGCAACGGGCTGGCCACGCACATCAGCCAGATCAGGAATGTGGTTGTCAGGGTCGAGCGCCACTGGTTCATTGCAGATCTGCCACTGCTGGTCGCCGCGCAAACAGCCAACCACATGGGCCAGATCACTGGCCACCACCACTTGGTGAGCCCCGGCAGCAAGGGCAGCCGGCGCGTTTGCCGCAGCCACCACCACGCAGCGTTCGCGCACGGCCCCGACGAGTGGTGCTGCACCCACCACACCGCGCAACGAGCCGTCCAAACCGAGTTCGGCAACGAATGCATATTTTTGCGCCACGTCGGGTGGCAGTTGTTCGTCGGCAATCAACACCGCCACAGCAATCGCCAAATCAAGACCCGAGCCACCCTTGCGCTCACCACTGGGGGCCAAGTTCACCGTGATTCGCCGATTGGGCCAGGTAAAACCGCGCGACAAAAATGCGGCGCGCACCCGATCGCGGCTTTCGCGGCATACTTCGTCGGGTTGGCCAACGATGCTGAACCCGGGCAGCCCGACACCCACATGTACCTCGACATCCACGCAGCGGCCGACGACACCCAACAATGTGGTGGAACGCACCGAAGCAAACATCACGACCTCTTTTCAGCAATACTGCGCAACGGGGCCGTCACCTGTGAGAATTAGACGGCGATGAAACTTCTCCCAAGGTGTGTGCGCGAAAACGCGACAGCGGTCGGTCAAATTGGGGTGGGTCTTGCCGCTGTGGCGATACTCGGGCTCACCGCCTGCGCCGAAACACCGCGCACCGCCACCAACTTCTGTCGGGTGCTCACCGATCGAATTGCCGACATCACCACACCACCCACCAGCACTGCCGACGTGCAGCGCATCATCGAGCACTACAACCGATTAGTCGAAGTTGCCCCACTTGAAGTTGAGGCTGACCTCACCACACTTCGTGACCTCTTTATTGCGGCATCGCAAGTGAACACCAATGACGAAGCAAGCGTGCAAGCTGTGGCAGATGCGGCGTACCGCGCCGAGTTGGCTGCCGAAGATGCCGGCGTGTACGTGGGGGCAACCTGCGGGTTGGATTTATCGACGGGCCTTGCGGTGCAAGTGCCTGCTAGTTCGCCTTAGCGAGCGTTGTCAGTGAATCGCCTTAGCGAATTTCGCCGCGCTTCACGATGACTTTGTCGACCAAGCCGTATTGCTGGGCTTGCTCGGCAGAAAACCAGCGGTCACGCTCGGAGTCGCGACGAATGTCGTCGACAGGTTTGCCCGAGTGCAACGAAGTGAGTTCGGCCATGCGTTCTTTGATGAACCGCAACTGCTCGGCTTGAATCGCAATGTCAGCAGCCTGACCACGCAAGCCAGCGAGTGGTTGATGCATCATGATGCGAGCGTTGGGCAATGAATACCGTTTGCCCTTGGCACCGGCAGTCAGCAAGAACTGGCCCATCGAAGCTGCCAAGCCAACACACACCGTGGCCACGTCACACGAAATGAATTGCATCGTGTCGTAGATAGCCATGCCCGCAGTGATCGAACCACCAGGTGAGTTGACGTACAACCACACGTCGGCCTTCGGATCTTCGCCTTCCAAAAACAGCAACTGAGCACAAATTTGGTTTGCCGCTGCGTCATCGACCTCGGAGCCAAGCAAGATCACGCGGCTTTTCAGCAAGCGGGTGAAAATATCCGAACCTGGGGCCATGCCACCATCGAGCGCCAACGGCGAGATTGCATTGGGTGTTGTCATGCGCGCAAGGCTAACGCTTGGGCGCCGCTGGACGAGGTGTTTCGCGACGGATGCCACTGAACACCACAGCAACACGCTCATCATCAGCGACACACTCACGCATCGCGAGCAAGCCGGCCAGGCCCGCTGCACCTGTGGGGCTCACATCAATATCGGTGGTGGCATGTGCCACGGCATAGGCATCGTGCACCAACTGCTCAGACGCCACCACCGGAAACCCGCCGCTGGCGCGCATGGCTCGACACACCGCGACCCAGTCGTATGTTTCGTCGTCGAGAATTCCATCGGCGAATGATTGCGGCGTGGTGGGCCATGGCACCATGCATGCATCCCACTCGGCGGCTGCGTCGAACACCGACGAAAACGCCTGACTCTTTTGCCAGGCTGCCGCCAATGGCGCACAACCTTGCGCCTGCACGGCATGTAGTGCTGCTCGCGTGCCGCCGGCGTGAAAACCTTCGGCCATGCAGGCTGCGAAGGCTCCCCCACCCACTTGCACAAAGAGTCGTGTGATGAGTGGCGGCTCCATGTGTTCGGCGACGTAGGCCATTTCCCAACCGATGGTGCGACCGCCATCCAAACACCAGGCGTTCTCTGGGCCTTGCACACCAAACGGAATCGCGCCCGCCTGCACCGCCTCGCGAAACCGATGCACGCATGGGTCGCCCGCAGGGTCGGTGGCGAGTCGAGGGCAGTGCACCACGTCGGCGCCCAAAGCGTGCAAGCGGGCAACAAGTGCAGCATCAGCGAACTCGGGCACAAACACAGTGATGGGCCAATCGACTGCGCGCGCCAATGTGCTGGCGGCAAAGGCGGCGTTACCACACGAAGCAATTGCCAGTGACGGACGAGCATCGCTACGCCACGAGGTGAGACCCAATCGCTCGGCGGCCACCAGGTGCAACAACTCGGTGAACAGATGGCGCGACTTTTGCGAGCCGGCCACGTTGTGGGTTTCATCTTTGATCCACACGCCACCATTTTCTGAAAAGCCAAGTGCGTCAGATAATTTGTCGGCGCGGGCAAACGGTGTAAACACAAACCCAGTGCCAGCCACCGTGGCGATGTGCGTGTCAAGTTCAACAATGAGTGCCTCGCGATCCGTTTCACTCATGCCGTGGGCGTGAGCGAAGGCATCCCACGCCAGATAACGACGAAACGCGATAAACGGGTTCACATGTTTGCCGCGACGCAGTGGGGTGACATCACTTTCGATGAGCAACACATGGTGGCGATCGTTGCCGACGGCATTTGGGCAGCGCCACGACAACGGCGTATCAATTGGCACGCGGGTGCCGCAGGCAGCACAACATAGCGAGCGAACAATCGGCGGTACGGCGCGCGGGTTATCTCCGGGATTGATACGGGAGTTGATGCGGGGCGCCGACACCGTGGTGGTCAGCCGCCGCTGGCGACGCGTTGGTTGAAGTCGTCGATCATGGCATCCCACGCCGGCACAAAGCTGCGCAGGTCGCGCCAGAACGTTTGCGAGCGACGCGCTTCGAACACATCTACCGGCGTGCCTTGTTGCTCGACCCAGGTGTAGTAGCCGAGGTTGAAGATGCGGTTGCGATCGCGCTCGTTGCAGTCGATCATGTGGTCAGTGGTGACCGAGCCAAGATGCTCAGCAAACACTTCGGCAGCGTCGGTGGTGGTGAACTCACCCTTGAAGCGCTTGGCCAGTGTCTTGCGTCGTTCGCTTGGATACAAATCGGCGCCGTCGGTGGCAATAGTGATGAGCGCCTCGTTGGGGCCATAGCCACGCAACTTAGCAATCTTGATGGCCGCAATCACGTTGCAGATCGCTGAGAAACCAAAATGCTTGAGCACCTGCAAGATGTCTTGCGGCACACCTTTGCGTTCATGCAAATAGCGCAGACCTTCGTCGGTGTTGAACAACACGTCGAGTTCGTCAGTAGCGCGATCAGAAACGTCGACGACCAAATCGGTATTCATCACGTTGTGGATGAGCGGAATGTGCTTGTCGCCGATGCCCTGGATGTTGTGCTCGCCGTAACCGTTCTCGAGCATGGTCGGGCACTCCAACGCTTCGACAGCACCAATTGCGGTGCCGAACAAATCCTTCAGGCGATCACCAGCAGCGATGGTGCCCGCTGAACCAGTGGCACTAGTGAAGGCTGCAAGGCGCAGTTTGTCGTTGCCGCTGCGGGCGCGCACCGAGTCGAACACGTGGGCCAACGCGTTGCCCGTGATCTGCCAGTGGCCCACATGGTTGGCAAACTCACAAAACTGATTGAAGATGAAGTTGGTCGGGTCTTTGCGCATGTCGTTGCATGCGTCGTAAATCTCTTTGACATTGCTCTCGGTGCCAGGCGTGCGAATCGTGTCGCTTGGGTCACTTGTCCATTTATCTAGCCAGTCGAAGCGCTCTTGTGACATGCCGGCTGGCAACACGGCCACACCGCGAGCACCCATGATCTTGCTGATGGCCACACCACCGCGCGCATAGTTGCCAGTCGACGGCCAAATCGCGCGGTGATACGTGGGGTCAAACTGCCCCGTAACAATGCGCGGGGCAAAAATTGTGTAGGCCGCGAGCACCTTGTGCGCGGTGATCATCGGGAAGCGGTCGCCGAACATGACGATGATTGGGCTCTCGATGCCAGTTAGTGATGACGGCAACACAACATGGTCGGGCACGGCGACGCGGTTGCCGTCCATGTCGTTGTACCAATGCACGCGAAACAAGTTGCGGGCATCCGGCGCGTTCTTATCGACGCCTTTAGTGATAGATGCATCAATCGTGCGTGGGTCAGCAAGTTGGGCAAACGTCGGCAACACCACGTTGCGTTCACGACAACGCGCCACGCTGTGAGCAAGAGCAGCCTCGTCGACGATGTGGTCAGCAAGGCCGAGCTGGTCCTGCATTGCTGCATCGCGGGCTGTTTGCGAGGCGCTCACGATGGTCACCTTTACATTCTGTCAAACGGTTGGTGGCACGACTACCCTGAACCACAACTTCGCCGGCGTAGCCCAATGGCAGAGGCACGGCGCTTAGGACGCCGCCAGTGAGAGTTCGAGTCTCTCCGCCGGCACAGCACTAACAAAGCACCACACGCCACTATGACTCATCACACACCGCGCCCCGCCCGCAGCATCGCTGACCTGGCGACCCCGGCTGTGGTTGTAGATATAGACGCACTCGAGCACAACCTTGCCGCAATGTCTGAGCGCCTGCCAGGTGCACTCTTGCGACCGCACGTAAAGGCCCACAAGAGCACCGCCCTGGCCGCACTACAACGCCAACATGGCCATCACCACTTCACCTGTGCCACCGTGCGCGAGATGATCGGCATGGCCAACGCTGGGCTGGGCGACGATTTATTGCTCGCCAACGAAGTGCTTGATGCCGAGCGACTTGCTGCGCTAGCAGCGGTGCAAGATCGCGCGATGATCACCATTGCCGTCGACTCTGACGCCACTGTCGATGTTGCAGCCCGCGCGGGCATCAAACATGTGCTCATCGACGTGAACATTGGGTTGCCCCGTTGTGGTTGTGCACCGCATGATGCAGCACGGCTTGCCGAGCGCGCCCGCACCAAAGGCATGGTCGTGCGCGGTGTGATGGGTTACGAAGGCCACTTGATGGTGAACGAGAATCGCGCGACACAACAAACCGAAACGCTGGCAGCAATGGATGTGTTGCGCGCTGCGGCCAGCGAAGTGGGCGGGGATGTGATGTCAGCCGGGGGCACCGGCAACTACGACGTACACGCCGACCATCGCGCCACCACTGGGGTAACCGAAGTGCAGGCCGGGTCATACGCCTTGATGGATACGTATTACTCCACGCTCGGCTTGCCGTTTCGCCAAGCACTCAGCATCGTGGGCACGGTGGTGTCGACGCACGATAAATGGGCGGTGGCCGATGTGGGGCTAAAGAGCCTCGGCATGGATCACGGCGACCCCACCATTACTGATCACAAGGTGTGGTTTTGTTCAGATGAACACATCACGTTTGCCACCGAAAAATCTGCCGATGCCCCTACACGTGCACCACAACCCGCTGTCGGCACGCGGGTGCGTATCGTGCCAGCCCATGTTGACCCCACCATGGCGATGCACGAACACCTGTGGCTCGTGCGCGGGGACGAAGTGTTGGATCGCCTGCCAATCGACCTCCGGGGCTGGTAGAGCGAACTAGCCAAGCAATAGCGCTAGTGCGCGAAAAGCGCGACCGCGATGGCCGAACGCATGTTTTTCTTCCACGCTCATTTCGGCAAACGTACGACCGCCACCCTCGTTGGGCACGAACACGGCGTCGTAACCAAACCCGCGCTCGCCACGTTCGGCCACTGCGATGGCGCCTTCACACACACCAGCTGCCCATTGTTCACTGCCATCGGGGTGTGCCACCAAGGCCACGGTGCGAAACCGTGCAGTGCGCTGTGCTGGCGCCACATCACGCAACACGCTGAGCAGCTTTGTGCGGTTGTCGGCATACGTGGCGTTATCGCCGGCGAAACGCGCAGTGTGCACGCCGGGTGCGCCACCCAAGGCATCGACTTCAAGACCGGTGTCGTCGGCCACCGCCGACATGCCCGTGGCCGTAGCGATCGCGCGGGCTTTCAAGCGGGCATTGCCGAGCAAACTATCGGCGTCTTCAACAATCTCGCCAACCGAAGTCGGGCGCGGCAGCAACTCCACCACGTCGCGCAGCAAATCAGCGATTTCTGCCACCTTGTCGGGGTTGGCCGATGCGCAAACGAGTTGTTTCACGCGCGCGGCGCGGGCGGCACAGCAATGATGCTGCGCTGCAGGTCAAACACTTGGGTCAAACCCTGCTCGGCAAGACCAAGCAACATATCCAACTGCTCGCGCGAAAACGCCTGACCTTCGGCAGTGCCTTGCACTTCAACAAACTTTGCTGCCCCACCAGACACCGGCGCCAACATCACCACGTTCATATCAACTTCAGCAGTGCTGTCTTCGACATACGGCAGGTCGATGATTGGCGTGCCAGCATGAATGCCCACGCTCACTGCGGCACACAACGAATGCAACGGGTTGGCTTTCAGTGCGCCAGAAATCATCAGGCGGCTCACCGCATCGTGCAGTGCCAAATATGCACCACAGATGCTCGCCGTGCGGGTGCCGCCGTCGGCTTGCAACACATCGCAGTCGAGCAAAATTTGGCGCTCGCCGAGCACCTTCATATCGCATGCCGAGCGCAATGAGCGACCGATCAACCGCTGAATTTCCACCGTGCGACTCGACTGCTTGCCTTTTGCTGCTTCGCGATCAACGCGTTCGGGTGACGAGCCGGGCAACATCGAATATTCGGCGGTGACCCAACCTTTGCCCGAGCCCTTCATCCAGCGGGGCACGTCTTCGTCGACCGACGCCGTGCACAACACGCGTGTACGCCCGAACGAGACCAGCACACTGCCGCTCGCCATTTCGGTGAAGTCGCGTTGAAAGGTAATTGGTCTTAGTTCGTGTGGCGCGCGGCCGTCGGGTCGAGTCATGATGATATTCCTTTCTTCCATCGTGACACACTGCCGAGTTCAGGCCCGAGCAAGCGACGCCCGAGCGTGGCAAAGGCACCCACATCACCAGATGAATAAAAGTGCCGCTCGCCCACTGCCTTCTGCGGTGCCTCGATGGCTTGTGACTCCAACAGGTCGCGCACTGCGAACGCCGTTTCGTTGGCGCTACTCACGAGCACCACGCCCTCACCCATCACTGCCTGAATGACCGGCGCCAAATATGGGTAGTGCGTGCAACCCAACAACAGTGAATCCACGCCGGCTGCTTTGAGCGGTGCCAATAACTGGGTGGCCAGCAACATGACTTCGTCACCCTCGGTTTGGTCGCGTTCCACAAATTCAACGAAACCTGGGCAAGCCGCTGATGACAACACGACCTCGGCTGCAGTGAGCTCGACAGCTTTGTCGTAAGCACCCGAGGCGATGGTGCCGACAGTGCCAATCACCCCCACCTTGCCGTTGTGCGTTACCCGCACCAGCGCTCGCGCGCCGGGTTCGACCACGCCAATCACTGGCACGGGCAAACTGCTCGCGAGCACGTCAAGAGCCACGGCTGCTGCGGTGTTGCAGGCCACCACAATCAACTTTGCGCCGTGATCGTGCACGAGGCTTGTGGCTAGTTCAACTGCGTAGTCACGCACCTGTGCGGCTGGCTTGTTGCCGTATGGATACCGAGCGGTGTCGCCGATATACACCAACGATTCGTTGGGCATGAGGTCAATGAGTGAACGCATCACGGTGAGGCCACCCAGGCCCGAGTCGAACACACCGATTGGTGATTCGCCTGCAACCACCATGCGCTTCGTAGGCTATTGCGTTGTGCTCACCGCCACGCTGATGGCGCTCGGTGCAGCAACGTTGCATGCCAGTTGGAACTTTGCCGTCAAGCGCAATACCGACTCAGGGTTGGCTTTGTGGGGACAATTTTTTATTGCCATGTTCGTGGCGGCGGGCGCACTCGTGGCGTGGTGGATTATCGATGACCGACCCGACTTTGCATGGCAATACACGTTGCTGTCGGGCATCACTCATCTGCCGTATTCAATTTTGCTCGTGCGGGCCTACAACACCGGCGACTTTTCAGTGTCGTACCCGATTGCCCGCGGTGGCGGTGCCATCGGTGCGGCGGTTCTTGGCGTTGTGCTGCTTGATGACGTGCTGTCGATGCTCACCATCGCGGGTATTTCATTAGCTGGTGTGGGCTTTTTTCTGTTGTCACGCGGCTCGTTGCGCCAGATGCGCTTTGCGATTTCCACCGCTGCAATCATCGGTGTGTATACCGCGATCGACGCCACTGGTGTGCGCGAGTCAGCCGACCCAGCCGCTTATGCACTCAGCATTTTTGTGACCACCGGCATCACCGTGTCGGTGTGGACTTTTGCCACGCGCCGCGGTGCAGCAATTGCCGCGCTGCGACAGCAATGGAAACCGTTTGGTTTTGCTGCAATCGGCACATTGGCCAGTTACTGCCTCACCTTGCTGGCGATGCGACTGGCACCTGTTGGCTACGTCGCAGTGCTGCGCGAATCCAGCGTGCTCATTGCTGCAGTCATCGGATGGAAGCTGCTCGGCGAACAAGATCACCGGCGACGCATCGGCGGCACGATCGTGGTGCTCGTCGGATTAATTGCGCTCGTTGCCGGTGGTTAATCAACACGACTAGTGGACACGGCTAGAAGACGTGTTTAGAAATAAATGACTTTTTCGGCATTGGCCGCAGCAGTGTCGAGATCCACTGTGTAGGCGCCAGTCGAGAGATATTTCCATCCGCCATCGCACACGATAAACACGATGTTGGCGCTTTCACCGCTCGCAGCAACATCATCGGCCACTTTCAATGCACCAGCCAGCGATGCACCCGACGAAATGCCGGCAAAAATTCCGCATTCGTTCACCAAGCGTCGCGTCATTTCGATGCTCTCACGCGGGCGCACGATGCGTTTGCGGTCGAGAATTTCGCGACCCTTCCACAATTCGAACACCGGTGGAATGTAGCCGTCATCCAAGTTGCGCAAACCTTCCACCAATTCACCCAGCGGTGGCTCGACAGCAATGATTTTCACGTCGGGGTTTTGTTCTTTAAGAAAACGACCGACACCCATCAACGTGCCCGTGGTTCCGAGGCCGGCAACAAAGTGCGTGATCTGTGGGCAGTCACGCCACACTTCGGGCCCAGTGATTTCATAATGCACGCGGGGGTTGGCTTCGTTGGAGTACTGATGCAAAAAGCACCACTCCGGATGCTCAGCAGCCAAGGCTTCGGCACGACGCACGGCGCCATTCGAACCTTCAGCACCTGGTGTCATGATGATTTCGGCACCGAACACCTCGAGCATTTGACGACGTTCAATCGACACACTTTCGGGCATCAAAATGGTGATGGGGTTGCCCGTGATGCGCGCGATTGCGGCCAGCGCAATGCCAGTGTTGCCCGAAGATGGTTCGAGAATTCGTTGACCTTTGACGAGCCGCCCCGTGGCGTAGGCCCGCTTGATCATTGCATTGGCGATGCGATCTTTAACTGAACCAAAAGGATTTTGGCTTTCGAGTTTGGCAAACAGCCGCACCTGCGGGCTGGGTGAAAGTTGGGAGACCTCAACGAGTGGTGTGTTGCCAATGAGGTCGAGCACGCTGGCATGGGCCTGCACTGCGTGTTGCAGTGAGTGGGTGTCGGTCATGCTCGTCTCCAGGGGGTAATCGGTAAAGCGAGGTGGGTATGTGGCTCGCATCGGAATCTCGGGAATCCCGATAGGAGTTGTCAACAATCTACTGGCGCTGGCTGCGGGTGGGCGAACCCACGCCGAGGGTCACACCGGTAGGTCGTGTTGGCCGCCTATGGCCGGATTATTACGGGCGGGCTGTTGGCGCGGTGTCGACGGCTGTTTCGGTGATTTCGCCGGCCACGATGCGATAGTTGCGCAACTGCGGCGGGTCGTGTTTCAGGCTGACGATCGCATAATTCCACAACGGGTCAGGCGCTTGGGCCACATCTGTGGCGCTCGGATACGCCTCGGTATGGGTGTGGCTGTGCACCACACCGAGCACCGCCAGACCACGATCATCAGCAGATTGCTCGACTCGCATGTAGTCCTTGGGGTCAAGGGTGTAGACGATTGCTGAGGCTGCTGCGTTGCGACACGGATGAAACTCAGACACGTGGCTTGAGTTCGGCTCGCCCACCAACAGCCCGCACATTTCGTGTGGCTTGCAGGCCCGGGCATGGGCAACAATCTGCTGTTCGATGTCATCGCTCAACACCAAGCGCTGAGATTCCACGACACCTAACGCTACCTAGGCTCAAATCACTGCCATGGCAAAAAACAACGATGAAACCACCGTGCTGGCAAGCAATCGACGCGCCAGACACGACTACACCATCCTCGACGTCGTCGAGGCGGGCATCGTGCTGCACGGCAGCGAGGTAAAAAGTGTGCGCGAAGGCCTTGTGCAAATCGCTGAGTCGTATGCCCACGTGGCACGTGGTGAAATGTGGCTAGAGAACATGCACGTTGCGGCATATAAATTCAGCCACGGTGTGGGCGCCCACGACCCGGTGCGACCACGCAAGCTGTTGTTGAATCGCAATGAAATTCGGCGGCTGGCCGAGCGAATGGCCAAAGAACGCCTCACGCTGGTGCCGCTTGATGTGCATCTACGTGATGGGCGCGTAAAAATCGAGTTGGCCCTGGCCAAAGGTCGCAAGAAAGAAGACCGGCGGGCTGCCATTGCCGAAAAAGAATCGAAAATCGAAATGCGCCGCGCAGTTGGCCGCCAGCGCCGCGGCAAACCCGAGTAGCCGTGTCGAGCACCGTGTCGAGCACCGTGTCGAATACCGTTCCAAAACTGTTTCGCCAAGACATCCAGCAGCTGCGCGGCATCGCCGTCTTAGCCGTCATTGTCAACCACCTTGGTGTTGACTGGCTGCCTGGCGGCTATCTCGGAGTCGATGTTTTTTTCGTGGTTTCGGGGTACGTCATCACCCACTCGATGTTGACGGGCAATACCCAAGCGATTTCACGGCTGCGTTTTTTTGCGCAGTTCTGGGTTCGTCGCGTGTTTCGGCTCTGGCCGATGTTGTTTGCCACAGTGCTGGCGACAAGCGCATTGCTGATCGTGACGGGGCTCGGCCGGCCTGACACTTTCATAACTGGCATCGCCTCGCTCGTCGGCCTAGCGAACTTGCGCCTGCTCGTGGGTCGCCTGGAGTACTTCGCATTAGACACGGGCAGTGATTGGTTCATGCACACGTGGTCTCTGGCAGTCGAAGAGCAGGTGTACCTCGTATTGTCGTTAATCTTTGCCGCTTTTGGTGGAGGCGCTCGCCTCTTGGGCTCGCCCCGCCGGCTTGGCGTCATCACCGCGTGTATCGGCACGCTGACTGCCCTTTCGCTGGCTGCATCTCTGGCACCGTTCACCACCGAACTCGTGCGTTTTTATTCACCGCACACTCGCCTCTACCAAATTGGGGCTGGTGCAATGTTGGCTTTACTCGCGGCGCGCTCGACTTCGCGCACCGCATCACCATCGACGCGCATCAAACAAGCAATCGTGTTCATCGGGCTAGCCGGCTTGTTCGCTCAATTTGTCACCGATGTTGCAGCTGGGGCTACAGCATCGCTTCTAAGCACAGTGCTCACCACACTCGTGTTGGCTAGCGCTACATCGCTGCAGCACTCCACCGGATTCGTGCGGGGTCGCTGGCTTAGCGCCATCGGCGACCGCTCATATGCGCTCTACCTCGTGCATTGGCCAGTGCAACTTCTGGCTGCCAGCGTGACCGAACACGAAATCGGCAAAATGCTGTTGAGCCTGAGTCTCACCATCGTGCTCGGAGTTCTCAGTTACAGACTCATCGAAAACCCCACACGACACCTATGGCGAGGCATGCGGGCACGTCGCTCAATTGGTCTTGCACTTGGCGGGCTCGTCACCGCAATTGCCCTGACCGGCGCTGGATACGAATACACCAACCGCGATAACGAGCCCATGACAGCAGCGGCACTCGCTGCCAAGTGTGATGCCGAAACCTCACCAATCTGGACTATTGGCGATAGCCACTTTGACTTCGCACCACTTCAACCAATCGTCTCTGATTTGCTTGACGGCAACTGCCACAACCTCGGTGGTTACGGATTAGTACTAGATCTCCAATGGATGGAGGAAACGTCGCCTGGCAAAAGAGCCGTGCGCATCAGACTGCTACAAACTGGTTGGCTCATTGAACAAATACGCGACGCAGAGATCTTCCCTCAAGCACTTCTCATCGTGCACTTTCTCTCTGCTTTTATGTCGCCATCTCGGGCTGCACCTGAGTCTGCGAACTTTGTTGCAACCGAATGGCAAGCACCTGATGGGTCTTCGGTGTCACGGGAGGAATTTCTCACCCTCTTTCAGAACAACTTGCAACATATTGCGTCAGCGCTCAACGAGCACGGGGGTTCACTGATCGTTACTTCACCCCCACCAGACTTTGACTGGCTCCGCGGAGACATCGACCCATCCTTATGTTCCAATCGATTGGTCGTGAGCCGCGAATGTGCCACGTTGCGAACTGAAGCCACAATTACGCGCGCGCAACACGACGCACGCGGGCTTGAAGTGCGACGTCTGCTCGACGACACCGCAACGAAAGCGGCAAACTTCGTGCACCTTCCGCTCGACCAACCATTTTGTGATGAACGCGAATGCAGCAACTTCCTTGACGGCAACCCGCTGTACATGGACGACGACCACCTCAACTTTTCGGGTGCCAAGCTTGTTCAGCCGTTGTTTCAAGAGTTGTTTGATCGGGTGCTCCCTCGGGGGCCGCAAGAGCTTCAGTGTCCGGCGAACGGCTCCGTTTTTGCCTGTCGAGTGCGAACGGGTGGCGGCCTGACCGACAACTACTCCACCCCAGCGAAATTCGTCGCGGCTCCGACGTCGTCGGTGGTGGTGGTGTCACAACTGAGCCACAAAGACACGTTTGGCAACACCTACTGCATCGCTCTGAATGATGCTGGCGAAGCGTCGTTCGTGGCGGGCGCCTGCAGCGATTGAGTGCCGAGGCAAACCCGAGTAATCCCACAACACACCCACAGCACAATCGTGTGGCAAGCGTGCGTACACTGAGAGAGTTACGCAAGTACATAGGGGCTGACAGGTTTCGACGTCAGATTCGATGTTCGAGCGTGCGACCCGAGTTGCTCAGACTCGAAAAACGGGGCAACCATACAACTGCCAATAAGCAGTTCGCTCTCGCCGCCTAATTCATTAGGTGTCGGAGAGCACTCGTGAGCCGCAAGGTCGCACGGGGCCGATCCACCGCAGCCCGGCAACAGAAGCGGAGGATGACAGCGGGAAAGCACGCTGACGTTAGGAAAGACTGATGACATTTCGGAAAGACGAAACGCGACTTAGGTAACTAAGTAGTCGACCCGCCGACGGTGTTGCGTCAGCACCACAGCGGGGACGGTCGTATCACGCGCGCTCACCGGCTGATGGACGGGGGTTCGATTCCCCCCAGCTCCACCATGAATCGACTACACCGTCGCAGGGGTGCAAAAACTGTCGCTGTTACTGCCCTGCTTGTTGGCGCATTGCTCAGTTGCGGCAGCTCGGCCGCGGCACCAACCAGCTGCCCCACCGACGCGATATTGCCGACTATGAATCGATACGTCGAGGGTTCCGTCTTCATCGAAACAGCGTGGGAGCCAACGCCCAACACCGACCTCGGCGCAGCGATCGACGCTGGTGGTGTCGCATGTGCATATGGCATTCAGGAGGCCGAAGTTGGCGCAGCCATTTTGTGGGCGCCCGGTGGCGATGCCTTTGCGGACCGCAAAGTGCAATGGCAAATCGATGGACACCGCGAAGTTGAACTTGCCGGCGCCGACGAAGCATGGGCTCTGGAAGAAACGAATGGCGAGGAACAACATCTGTGGGCGTTGAACCTCTTGGTTGAAGATGTGTGGATCAGCATCAACGCCACGTTTCTCCGCGATCTCTCGCAGGCGCAACCGCTGGTGGATGCCGCAATCCAGGTGGTTCGCTAATCACCGCACAGGTTGAACCTCGCGCTAAGGGGATTCAGCCACCGAGAAACTGACGCACTTCAACAGTGCGGTTGCAGCACTTGGAGCCTTCCATTGCCAGCGCATGTGCAGTTGAGACATCGGGTGCATCGATGATCCAGAATCCGGCCATGTACACCTCCGTATCGTTGAAGGCGCCAGCGGTCACACGAGGTGTCTCACCGCGATTGTCGATCACTGTTGCATCGTTCGGCGCGGCCAGACCCGCCGCCAAGATCCAATGGCCGTTGACTCTCAACTTGTCGTTGAAGTCATCAATGGCCTGCATTTCGCCCGGCATGGCGGTGGCAGTACCGCTGTCGAGCACGGCGATAAGAAACCGCATGTCAGCGAGTGGACTTTCGCGCGGACCTTCTCGACGAGGATTCCTTGGCGGTACCACCGATCGAGAGCTGTGGGCGAATCATCGCATCTAGCAGTGCCGCGTCCACCTTCCAATCAATGGGAATTTTCACCGTCTTTTTGTTCACCTCGTACGCCTTCAGCTTCGCGCTGAGCGACTTCAATACCTCAGCGTCCCACGGCGCAATAAGGAGATGACTCGTTGACGCAGAGATACCGAACACATATCGGTCGCCATCACGAAGCATCGGCACGTTCCACGCCATCACCAGCTCTAGGTGAGGGTACTTTTTTCGAATAGCCGCAATGATCGCACGAATGGTTTTGGCTTTTGCCGGACCAACGCTCGCAAAGTACTCGGAAGGATTAGCGAAGCGTTTGGACGACGTCGACCCTCGCGCGAACATCACCAATGCATTCGCATGGGCCTGAGAAAACTCATGACGCTCACGTAGAAGTGCGATCTGCTCGGGATACTTTGCATCACCTAAATCAGCCAGCATCTTCAGCCAATGACTCACGGGTTTGCCGTACTTCTTCTCGACTGCCGGAAAGTGGGCAGCGCGATCACCGGATGCCGCAGGTTTTGGACTGTTACGTTTGCCAGACTTCGGCACGACTCAAGCCTACGAACTCTTGCGCACCACGCCCTCGGCAATTGCTGCGGCGGCAACCGCGGGTGCTACGCGCGCCACAACCGAGCGGTCAAACACTGATGGCACGATGAAGTTTGCGTTGAGTTCGGCGGGGGTCACCGACTCGGCGATTGCAATAGCAGCCGCCAACTTCATTTTTTCGGTAATTGTGGTGGCCTGAGCGTCGAGAGCACCGCGGAAAATGCCCGGAAACGCCAGCACGTTGTTGATCTGATTCGGGTAGTCGCTGCGGCCCGTGGCAACCACTGCTGCAAGACCGTCGATTTGCTCGGGTCGAATCTCGGGGTTGGGGTTGGCCATGGCAAACACGATCGGGTCTTTGGCCATGTTGCGCACATCTGAAGCGGTGATCACATCGGGGCCACTCAGACCGATAAACACATCAGCACCTTTGATGACTTCAGAGATCATGCCCATTTGTCGTGTGGGGTTGGTGTTGTTGGCGAACCACTCTTTTGCCGAGTTCATGCCCGAGCGACCGGAATACATCGCGCCCTCACGATCACACCCAACAATTTGAGTGACACCCGCATTCATGAGAATTTTGCCGACAGCTACACCGGCTGCACCGATGCCGACAATCACCACTTTGATGTCGCCAATTTTTTTGCCAGTTACCTTCAGTGCATTCCATAGCGCCGCCAACGTGACCACTGCAGTGCCGTGTTGATCATCGTGAAACACGGGAATGTCAAGGCTGGCTTGCAGTCGCTCTTCGATCTCGAAACATTCGGGTGCTTTGATGTCTTCTAAGTTGATGCCGCCGAATGTCGGGGCAAGACGCTGCACAAAATCGACTACTTCATCAGCGGTGTGCGCATTGATGCAGATCGGAAACCCATCCACCCCACCAAACTCTTTGAACAATAATGCTTTGCCTTCCATTACCGGCATTGCTGCTTCGGGGCCGATGTCACCGAGGCCGAGCACTGCAGTGCCGTTACTCACGATTGCCACCGTGTTTTTGCGAATAGTGAACTGGTGTGAGAGTTCCTTGTCATTTTCGATGGCCGTACAAATGCGCGCAACACCTGGCGTATAGGCCATTGATAAGTCGTCTCGATCATTGACCACGGTGCTCGAGCCGGTGAAAATCTTGCCCGACTCGTGCATGCGGAAGGTGCGATCCCACCAACCGAGCAGTGTCACGCTTGACAAGTCCTGCACTGCTTTTACCACTTGTTGCTGGTGCGCTTCGTCACGACAATGCACCACCAGAACGCGCCGCAGCACCGGGCCGCGCACGTCGAAACCATCAAGTGCACCAATGTTGCCTCCAGCTGAACCGATTGCCGTGCACAGTTGGCCGAGTGACCCGGGAACATTCGACAACTGGCAGTCGAGGCTGATAGAAAACGCTGCAGTTGGAAGCGTTGGCATAGGAATTATGAGGCTACGACCGCAAATTTGCGACCCCATCACGCTGCCGATGTATTACCTGAAACGTGCTGCCACACTGAAAGAGTGACTCCGCCACCGACACCTGCTGGGTTTTCTCCCCTCTTTGACCCAGCCGCCTGGCGCAGCGTGCCTGGCTTTAGCTTCACCGACATCACCTATCACCGCAGTGTCGATTCAGGCACCGTGCGCATTGCATTTAACCGACCCGAGGTGCGTAATGCCTTTCGCCCACAAACGGTGGATGAACTGTTCACCGCGCTCGATCATGCTCGCCAAAGCCCCGACGTTGGATGTGTGTTGCTCACGGGCAACGGCCCGTCGCCCAAAGACGGTGGCTGGGCATTTTGTAGCGGTGGAGACCAACGTATTCGCGGCAAGGACGGATACAAATATGCCGACGGCACCGACGCCAGCAGCATCAACGCGGGGCGCACTGGCCGTTTGCACATTTTGGAAGTGCAACGCCTGATTCGATTCATGCCCAAGGTGGTTATCTGCGTAGTACCAGGTTGGGCGGTGGGCGGTGGGCACAGCTTGCATGTGGTGTGCGACCTCACCATTGCCAGTCGCGAGCATGCCAAGTTCAAACAAACCGATGCTGACGTTGCCAGTTTTGATGGCGGCTACGGCTCGGCCTATTTGGCGCGCCAAGTGGGTCAGAAATTTGCCCGCGAAATTTTCTTCCTCGGGCGCGAGTATTCTGCGCAAGAAGCCCACCAGATGGGGATGGTCAACGCAGTTGTTGATCACGACCAATTAGAAGTAGTTGCTCTTGAGTGGGCTCGCGAGGTAAACGCAAAGAGCCCGACTGCCCAACGGATGCTCAAGTTTTCGTTCAACCTCATTGACGATGGCTTGGTTGGCCAACAACTGTTCGCCGGTGAAGCCACACGATTGGCGTACATGACTGATGAAGCACAAGAAGGTCGCGATGCGTTTCTCGAAAAGCGCGACCCAGACTGGTCAGAATTTCCCTGGCACTTCTAGCAATCACCGATCTGCACGACCCGCGGCTTGATCCGTTTCGCTTCCGCGAGCGACGCCTCATGGGTGTGATTCAGCGACGTAACGGCGGCCCACTCTTTATCGCCGAGGGCGACTTGGTTACCGAGCGCGCGTTGGCGGCCGGATGTGAACCTGTTGCCGTGTTGTGCAGCGAAAAAGGTGCTCAGCGGATGGCCGAGTTCGCCCCCGACTATGAGCGCTACTGCTATACGGCCAGCGAAGACTTGCGTCGCAACGTGACCGGTTTGGGAGTACCGCTTGAGGTGATCTCGCTGTTCAAGCGCCCTGCACCAACGGATGCCGCTGCCCTACTGGCACGATTCACACACGGCATCTATGTCGACAACGTAGACAACCCCGTCAACGTGGGGTCAATTGCCCGCAACATGGCTGCGATGGGTTGGGATGCACTCTTTCTTGATGGCAACAGCGCCGACCCACTTGCGCGCCGCGCGCTACGAGTGTCGATGGGCAACGCGTTCAGCGTGCCGCATGCCCGCGTGGCTGATACGGCAGCATTTATTCGCAATGCGGCAGCAGCCGGCATCACCACTATTGCTCTGACGCCATCTGCAGATGCAACACCCCTCGGCAAAGTCGCACTCACTTCAGCACGGCGGCTCGTGGTGTTGGGCTCGGAGCGCGACGGGTTGAGCGACGAAGTGATGCAAGCGTGCACGCTGCGTGTGCGCATCGAGATGCAAGACGGAATCGACTCACTCAATGTTGCTGCAGCCAGTGCAATTGCTTGCTACACGTTGCGCATGTGATCTGCAGCCCGCACAAAATAGTCGTGCATCTCTGCGACAATCTCGGGTGACGACACGCATGCCTGCAGCGCTTTTGTCATGTGCGTCATCCAGCGGTCACGCATCCCGTCATCAATCGCATACGGCGCGT
This sequence comes from Ilumatobacteraceae bacterium, assembly GCA_040401815.1. Classification (GTDB taxonomy): domain Bacteria; phylum Actinomycetota; class Acidimicrobiia; order Acidimicrobiales; family Ilumatobacteraceae; genus F1-60-MAGs027. The sequence continues at coordinate 46,996 of JBBANT010000005.1, forward strand.
GGCGCATTCGCAATCGTGGATGCCCGCGTTCGTCAGAGTATGTCGCTGGGCCTCCCCAATACTGCGTAAGAAACAACGCCAGTCGTCGCTCAGCACCAGCCAAGTCATCGGGCTCGGGATACAGAGCCAACAACACCGGGTCGGTGCGCACACTTACATAGAACTGAGCTGCAAGTTGTTCGAAAAAGGCCTGGCCGCCAACGCGCTCAAACAGCGATGGCTGTGGAGAGTCGGACATCGCTTACGAAAACTGCGGATCTTGCCACTCCGGAAAGACATCCGGTAGTGACGCTGCGACCGAGTCGCTGAAATTGGCCGGGCGCTTTTCCAAAAAACTCGTGACGCCTTCGTGGGCATCCGCACTACGACCACGCAGTTGAATGGCGCGCGAATCCACACGGTGAGCCTGCATCGGGTGATCGGCCCCCAACATGCGCCAGAGCATCTGGCGTGACAGCGCCACTGACACACCCGAGGTGTTGTCGGCTATCTCACGAGCCAACATGCGTGCTGCGGGCAACAATTCATCTGGTGCATACACCGTGCGCACGAGGCCGCCAGATGCGGCTTCGTCAGCCGACAGAATGCGCCCCGTGTATACCCATTCGGCAGCGCGCGAGATGCCCACCACCCGCGGCAAGAACCACGACGAGCAGGCCTCGGGCACGATGCCTCGCCGGGTAAAGACGAAACCGATGCGCGCCGCCGACGACGCCAACCGCACATCCATGGGCAATGTCATCGTCGCACCAATGCCCACGGCTGCACCGTTGATAGCGGCAATGACGGGTTTCTTGCACGCAAATATTCGCAGCGTCACCTGACCGCCACCATCACGACGAACGCTGTCGTCGCTGGTGCTCGACCAATCGCCATCGTCGAATGTTTTTGCGCCACTCGACAAGTCAGCGCCAGCGCAGAAGGCCTTGCCGTCACCCGTCACGATCACTGCCCGCACGGCATCGTCGGCATCAATCACATCGAATACGTCAAGTAGCTCACGCATCATCACGCCGGTGAATGCATTCATTTTTTCGGGGCGGGCAAGGGTGATGGTGGCGGTTGAGTCGCTCACCTCATAACGAATCTGGGTGTACTCGGGCATGTCCCTGTGTCTATCAGTTCAGAACGCGTGGCTACACGCTGGAAGCACGTGTGTGGCTACACGTCGAGGAAGCGTGATGCTGCAATGGCCGACCCGATGGCACCAATGGCGGCCCCCAACAACAACACGGCAATCATCACACCCGACAGATAGCCACTCGGCACCACAAGGCTCGAGATTCCGGTGCCTGGCTTGAACGCAGCGACGCCGTTGGTCCAAGCACTGTTCAACGCCCAGACCCCGGCGCACGACACGACTCCCCCGATCAAACCTTGCAGCAGGCCCTCGAGCATGAACGGCACACGAATAAACCAGTTGGTGGCACCGACGAGTTTCATAACTTCAATTTCTCGCCGTCGAGCAAACATGGCGGTGCGAATCGTGTTCCAAATCAAGCCGATTGCCACCAGCAACAACACCAACGACATAATCAGCGTCACAGTGCGCACGAAGCTCGACAATGTCGAGATCACCTCGAACTCATCCTCAGCGAGTGCCACCGCCTCCACACCTGGCAGGGTGCGATACTGATCGGCCAAACTGCGCACCAGATTGGTGTCTTGGGTAAGCGGCACCACCTTGAATTGGGTGGGAATAGTTTCCGGGGTCAACAAACTGAGGGTGACGGGGTCACCAACGAAAATGCGTTGTGCTTCGGCATAACTTTCGGGCTTGTCGAGATAGCGCAGTTTGTCGACATCAATAACGCTCGGTGCTGCCCGCAGCGTGCTGTCGATGAGTGCGACTTGCTCGACCGATGCATCGCTGCGCACGAACACGATCATTGCAACATCGCCGCGCCACTGCACAAGCAGGTTTTCAAATGCCCGTTGAATCAAAAACGTGGTGCCCACCAACAACAATGCGATTGCAGACGTCACCACTGCAGCCAACGTGAGCGTGAGGTTGCGCCGGAAACTTGCCCATGTTTCACGCAGGGCGTATTCGATGCGCGCCAACATTATTCGTACACCCCGCGCTCTTGATCACGCACGACTACACCGCGGTCTAGCTGCACCACGCGACGCCGCATGGCGTTAACCACCCGATGGTCGTGGGTGGCCATCATCACGGTGGTGCCGGTTTCGTTGATGGCTTGCAGCAACGCCATGATGCCCTCGCTCGTGGCAGGGTCAAGATTGCCCGTCGGCTCGTCAGCCAACATGATGAGCGGCCGGTTTACGAAAGCACGCGCAATCGACACACGCTGCTGTTCGCCACCAGACAGCTGGTTGGGAAATCGCTCGCCTTTGTCGGCCAAACCCACGAGGTCTAACACGAAAGGCACCTGTTCGTTGATTACATGGCGTGGCTTGCCGATTACTTCGAGGGCGAAGGCCACATTTTCAAAAACGGTCTTATTCAGCAGCAGTTTGTAATCCTGAAAGATATTGCCCAATGACCGTCGCAAGAACGGCACCCGCGAAGGTGGCATCTCGGTGACATTGCGACCGGCCACCCACACATCGCCCTCGGTTGCCACCTCTTCGCGACTCATAAGGCGCAGCAACGTGGACTTGCCCGAACCAGACGGCCCGACCAAAAAGACAAAATCACCCTTGTTGACATCAAATGACACGTCTTCAACAGCAACCGTGTCGTGCCCGTACACCTTGCTCACGCGATCCAACTTGATCATCTAGTGACCAGCCTCGGTTCGTCGCCAGCGCAAAAAACCCTCCATGAACTCGTCAAGATCACCATCGAGCACTGCTGTGACATTACCCGACTCCACATCGGTGCGAACATCTTTCACCATTTGATATGGCTGCATCACATACGAACGAATCTGTGTACCCCAACCAACGGTCGCCTGCTTGCCGGCAATGCGGGCGAGTTCTGCTTCGCGCTCCTGCACGATTTGGGCTGCCACCATCGTCTTGAGTTTTTTCAGCGCCGTCTCACGGTTCTGCAACTGACTGCGTTCTTGCTGCGACGACGAAACTAAACCCGTCGGTTTGTGAATCAAACGCACGGCCGACGAAGTCTTGTTGACGTGCTGGCCACCTGCCCCCGAGGCCCGGAACACTTCCATATCAATATCGGCGTCATTGATTTCGACATCAACTTCAGCCAACACCGGCCACACCTGCACCGTGGCAAAACTGGTTTGGCGTCGGCCTTGGTTGTCGAACGGGCTGATTCGCACCAAGCGATGGGTGCCGCGTTCGCTCGTTAGCAAGCCGTACGCAAAACGTCCACGCACGGTGAAATCGGCAGACAAAATTCCGGCTTCGGTGCCGTCAGAGACATCGCCCATTTCAAACGTGAAATTGCGACGCTCAGCCCAACGGGTGTACATGCGCAACAACATCGCGCTCCAGTCCTGAGCATCGATGCCGCCGTCCTTGGCATTGATCTGCACGATGGCATCCGTTTCGTCGTGTTCGCCGATGAACAGACTGCGGAGTTCCACTTCGTTCAAAGCCGACCGCGCACTGGCGATGCTCTGGGCAATTTCGGGTTCTTGTGATGCGTCGTCTGCTTCGCGAGCCATTTCATGCAATACCTGCATGTCTTCCAACACCTGAGCAAGCCGGTCGAACTCGGCGAGGTCACTTCTCACCGACGCATACTCGCCATTGACCCGCTTGGCGTGCTCTTGATCATTCCAGAGGTCGGGTCGTGCGACTTCAACTTCAAGCTCCACAAGACGCACCCGTAGGTCGGCGATCTTTAAATAGGCCTGGGCTTCACCGACGCGGCGCGCCACCTCGGCGATGTCGTTCGAAAAGTCACGCATGGGTGGCCGCCGCAGCGACTTACGCGACCTTGCCGTGACACTGTTTGTATTTTTTGCCCGACGCACACGGGCAGGGTGCGTTGCGCGGCGTCTTGGACCAGTCGTTTGCTGCACTCGCCGGGCTGCGCCCTGCTGGGGTGGTCGCAGGGCCAGCTTGGTCTTGTTGGGCGAGTTGAATGTCAGAAGTCTGCAGGTCGTTGCGCACCACTTGCACGTGCATCACGTACTTCACAAAGTCTTGGGCGATGCCCTTCATGAGCGAGCCGAACATCTCGAAACCTTCGCGCTGCCATTCGGTGAGCGGATCCTTCTGCCCCATCGCACGCAGGTTGATGCCCTCTTGCAGGTAGTCCATTTCTTCGAGATGTTCACGCCAGCGTTGGTCAATGATGCGCAGCATCACTTGGCGTTCAATTTCGCGCATCGTGACTTCGCCAAGTTGTGTTTCACGCGCCACGTAATACGCCGACGCATCGGCCATCACGAGGTCGTACATCTCGTCGGTGTCGCCACAAACTGCCAACTGCTCAGCGGTCAAGCCGTGTGGCCAGAACGAAGTGAGTTCGGTGATCAAACCCGACACATCCCACTCGTCGTCGGCTTCCGAAACACAATGGGCTTCAATGAGTGAATTGACGGCGTCGGCGAGATACTCCATGGCAGCCGCCTTGAGGTCACTGCCCGACAAGATCTGGTCGCGGCGCTGGTAGATGATCTTGCGCTGCTCATTCATGACTTCGTCGTACTTGAGCACGTTCTTGCGAATTTCGGCGTTGCGTTGCTCAACGGTGTTTTGGGCGCGCTCGATGGCTTTGGTCACCATCTTGGCCTCGATTGCTTCGTCATCGGGCAGTGCGCGACCCATCACCCACGACAAGGCACCCGTGGCAAACAGCCGCATGAGTTCGTCATCGAGGCTTAGATAAAAACGGCTCGCTCCCGGGTCGCCCTGGCGCCCAGCGCGACCGCGCAACTGATTGTCGATGCGACGACTTTCGTGGCGCTCGGTGCCCAACACATACAAGCCACCAAGTTGACGCACTTTGTTGCCTTCTGCTTCGCACACCTCGGTGTATTCACGCACCAATTCCGCCAGGCGCTCGTGGGCCTTGCGCCGCGCGGTGATGTAGTCCATCGGCATTTCTTCGAGTGCAACAGGCAACGCAAACTCATCCAGCAACGTGTCGGGATGATGGCCGTCTTTCAGCACTTGGGCACGCGCCATCCCCTCGGGGTTGCCACCCAGCAAAATATCCACACCGCGACCAGCCATGTTGGTGGCAACGGTGACAGCACCCACTCGACCCGCTTGCGCAACGATCGGCGCCTCGCGCGCGTGCTGTTTGGCATTCAACACTTCGTGTTTAACTCCACGTTGTTGCAACTTGCGGGACAACACTTCACTCTTTTCCACACTCACCGTGCCCACCAAAACCGGCTGGCCTTGTTTATGGCGGGCCATGATGTCATCAACGACCGCCGTAAATTTGGCCTCTTCGGTCTTGAAGATCAAGTCGGCTTCGTCAGTGCGCACCATCTCGCGATTAGTGGGGATCGGCACGACATTCAAGCCGTAGGTGTTCATCAGTTCGGCTGCTTCGGTCTGCGCCGTGCCAGTCATACCGGAAAGTTTTGAATACATGCGGAAGTAGTTCTGCAAAGTAATCGTGGCGAGCGTCTGGTTTTCTTCCTTGATGCGCACACCCTCTTTGGCTTCGACGGCTTGGTGGATGCCCTCGCTCCAGCGACGACCTTCCAAAACGCGACCAGTGAACTCGTCGACGATCTTGACTTCACCGTCTTGCACCAAATAGTCCTTGTCACGCTGATACAGCACCGCTGCTTTCAGCGCCACCTGCAGTTGGTGCACCAAATTGCGCTGCACCTCGTCGTACAAATTTTCGATACCGAGTTGCTGCTCGACTTTTTCGATGCCGGCCTCGGTGGGCACGACAATTCGTTTCGCTTCTTCGACTTCGTAATCCACACCCCGCACCAATGTGCGCACGATGGAAGCAAACTTGTAATACAAAGTTGCAGCGTCGGCAATGCGACCCGAGATGATGAGTGGCGTGCGGGCCTCATCGATCAGAATCGAGTCGACTTCATCGACGATCGCATAGAAGTGTCCGCGCTGCACTTTGTCGGCCACGACACCAGCCATGTTGTCGCGTAGATAATCGAACCCAAACTCGTTGTTGGTGCCATAGGTGATATCGCTGGCATAGTCGACACGTTTTTCGGCTGACGAAGTGCGCACACCAGAAACCACCAAGCCAACGCTCAACCCGAGCCAACGATGAATCTGACCCATCCACACCGCGTCACGACGGGCGAGATAGTCGTTCACTGTGATGAGGTGCACGCCGTTGCCGGCCAAGGCGTTGAGATAGGCGGGCAACGTAGACACCAAGGTCTTGCCCTCGCCAGTGCGCATTTCTGCCACCCAACCGGCATGCATGGCGGCACCACCCATCATCTGCACGTCGTAGTGCCGCTGGCCGATCACCCGCTTGGATGCCTCACGCACCACGGCGAAGGCCTCGGTCAATAGGTCATCTAAATCTTCACCACGAGCCAGACGCGCTTTGAACTCAGCGGTCTTGCCTCGCAGCAGGTCATCGCTCAAAGCAGCCAATACCGGCTCGAAGGCATTGATTTCGGGCACGATGGCGGCAAGCGCCTTGACTTTTTTGCCTTCGCCGGCGCGCAAAATTCGATCAAGCACAGCCATGAGAAGTTCTTAGCCTACCTGTGGCGATACCCGTGCTTTTACTCGTGCAATCACCACGCAACGCACTTCGCTCGCACCAGCCGCCAGCAGTGCAGTTCGGGCGCGGGCCAGTGTGGTGCCCGTCGTCATCACGTCGTCAACCAACAGCACTGTCCGACCGCGCACTGCCCCGCTGCGCACGACGAATTGCGGCCCACGCTGTCGCCTGGCGCGTGATGCACCGGTTTGCGTGTGATTATCGATGCGCCGCAACACCCGCACTCGACGCATTCGCATCCGGCGGGCTAGCGCACCGGCGATGATCGCCGATTGGTCGTGACCGCGTAGCCGAACACGATGCGACGTTGTCGGTGCCCAAGTCACGATGTCGGGTCGCCAATCAGGATTCGTGGCGGCCACCGCTGGCGCCAAGTTGCGGCCAAAGCGCACAGCAATCCAACGACAGTTGCGAAACTTCATGGCGTGAATTGCCCGCCGTAACTCGCCACGATAAATACCGAGGGCAACGACAACGAACGGGTCATCAATTGTCAGAGGCTCAAGGCTCAGGTCATCGATGCTCTGACGGGTGAAGTACGGTGGAGCGGTGGCAACTAGCAACGCAGCATCGATTCCGGTCATGGCAACTGATCGTTTGGTTGAACGCATCGCTCGCTGTGTGACGGGCTTGGCGCTCTTTGGTGTTGGTATTTCGCTGCAGATCGAATCGCGACTCGGCAATCCGCCATGGGATGCATTCCATCAAGGTGTGGCCAACCAGGTTGGGCTGGGCATCGGCACCGTCATCATCCTCACCGGAGTCGCACTGCTGGTGCTGTTCTGGATTCCGCTGCGTCAAAAGCCGGGCTTGGGCACCATTCTCAATGCAATCGAAATTGGTCTCGTCGCCAACTTCATGCTCGAGTTGATTCCGGTGGTGGATGCGATGGCGTTGCGCATCGCCATGTTGGTTGGTGGCATTTTGCTGGTGGCACTGGGCTCGGCGTTGTACATCGGCAGTGGTTTGGGCCCGGGGCCGCGCGACGGCATCATGACGGGCTTAGCGGCGCGTGGAGTGAAGGTACGTGTCGCCCGCACCGGCATCGAAGTCACCGTGTTGGCCATTGGCTGGCTACTTGGTGGCCAAGTCGGTGTCGGCACCGTGCTATTTGCGTTGGCTATCGGGCCTCTCGTGGCACCGCTTTTGCCGCGGCTATCGATGCGCCCGAAAGCCCAGCAGATCTAATACCTGTAGTGCTCGGGTTTGAACGGGCCTTTGGGATCTGTATCCAGGTATTCGGCTTGGCCGTCTGACAACTTGGTTAACTTGGCGCCAAGTGCACCGAGATGCAACATCGCAACTCGCTCGTCGAGATGCTTGGGCAAGACGTAGACACCAATTGGATATTTTTTCAGATTGTTGAACAACTCGATCTGGGCGATCACCTGATTGGAGAACGAACAGCTCATCACAAAACTTGGATGACCCGTTGCACAACCAAGGTTGACGAGTCGACCCTCGGCCAACACAATGACTGCGTGACCATCAGCAAATGTCCAGAGATCGGTGCCTTGTTTTAGCTCGTCACGGCGAGCACCACTGCGAGCCAAACCTGCCATGTCGATTTCGTTGTCAAAGTGGCCGATGTTGCAGACGATGGCATTGTGCTTCATCGATGCCATGTGCTCGACGGTCACGACCATTTCATTACCCGTTGCTGTAACAAAGATGTCTGCCTCAGCAACCACGTTCTCCAGCACATCCACTTGGTAGCCCTCCATCGCAGCCTGCAAGGCATTGATTGGGTCGATTTCGGTCACGATGACTCGTGCACCCTGCCCGCGCAAACTCTGCGCACAACCTTTGCCCACGTCGCCATAGCCGCAGACGACTGCCACTTTGCCAGCAATCATCACGTCGGTCGCGCGATTGATGGCGTCGATCAACGAGTGTCGACAGCCGTACAAATTGTCGAACTTGCTCTTAGTCACGCTGTCGTTCACATTGATTGCTGGAAACAGCAACTCCTTGCGCTCGTGCATCTTGTACAGGCGTTTTACACCAGTCGTAGTTTCTTCGGTTACACCGCGCACGCCCTTGGCCATGCGCGTCCACTTGGTGGGGTCGGTCTTGAGCGTGCGCTGCAGCAAACCGAGCACGATCGCCAGCTCCGGGTTTGACGCCGTCGTTGGGTCAGGCACTTGGCCAGTGCGTTCGTATTCCACACCTTTGTGCAAGAGCAGTGTGGCGTCACCACCATCGTCGAGGATCATGTTTGGCCCGTCGCCATCAGGCCAGGTCATCATCTGCTCGGTTGCCCACCAGTACTCCTCGAGGGTTTCACCCTTCCAGGCAAACACCGGCACACCATTGGGTTCCTCGACGGTGCCATGCGGGCCAACAGCCACCGCTGCCGCCGAATGGTCTTGTGTGGAAAAAATGTTGCAGCTTGCCCAGCGCACCTCGGCGCCAAGTTCGACGAGCGTTTCAATGAGCACTGCAGTCTGCACGGTCATGTGTAGCGAGCCGGAGATTCGGGCACCTTTCAGTGGTTTCGAAGCGCCGTACTCTTTGCGCAGTGCACGCAGGCCGGGCATTTCGTGTTCAGCAAGATGGATTTCTTTGCGGCCAAATGGCGCCAGAGAAATATCGGCGACGCGATAATCCTTGCGCTGGGCGAAGGTGGATGATGACATGACTGACCCCGTTTCGATGATTGCCGTTGTTATCTATCGGACTGGGGCCTGCTGGCGCCGAATCGGGTCAGCCGATGACTTGATTGTAAAACCTCAGTGTATTCGTCAGGCGGTAAAGGTCGGGGTGATACCCGTTGCAGCGATCTTGGCCATCACGCGAGCGTGCTCAGCGGCGTCAACAGTGGTGGCTTCATCGATGAGCATCACAGGGATTCCGTCGCGCACGTCGTAGCGACGCTGCAACCGTGGGTTGTAGAGGGCATCTTCATCAGCGACAAAAAACAATGGGCCTTTGTCTTGCGGACACGCAAGAATCGCGAGTAGACGGCTATCAATAGTGCTCATATACCCAATTGTACGAGTCGTAATGCGTTCAAGCCGTGATGAGTTGCAGCAGTTCGGCCACTTGTGTATCACATTGGTCACGAGTCGTGGCTTCAAGATTGAGCCGCAGTAATGGTTCGGTATTGGATGCCCGCACGTTGAACCACCAATCGCCACAATCCACCGTGAGACCATCGAGGCGATCCTGGGGATACTGCGAATACTTTGCTGCGACCTGCGCAATGACGGCGTTGATGTCTTTGACCTGGGTGTTGATCTCACCACTGTTGGCGTAGCGCTCGACGGGCTCGCGCAATTTCGACAGCGGCAACCCAGTACGACTCATTTCTTCGAGCACTACGAGGGCAGCAATGAGCCCGCTATCGGCGCGATAGTTGTCTGCAAAGTAATAGTGCCCACTGTGCTCGCCGGCAAACACCGCACCGGTGTCGGCCATGATGCCTTTCATATAGCTATGACCGTTTTGAGTGCGCACACCCGTGCCACCATTTTCGGCAATCACCTCGCGCACTGAACGAGAGGAGATGAGGTTGTACAAAATTGTCGAACCAGGTTTGCGACGCAAAAACACTTTCGCCAAAATTGCCGTCGTCGTGCTGCCCGACATGGTGCGACCAAGCTCGTCAACCAAAAACACACGGTCAGCATCGCCGTCAAATGCCAAACCCACGTCAAAACCGCCGGCCAACACGCGGGCCTGCAGATCGCGCTGATTGGCAGGCTGAATGGGGTCGGCCGGATGATTAGGAAACGTGCCGTCGAGCTCGCCGTACATGATCTCCAGATCGATCATGTTGAGCCGGTCGAACACCGCCGGAACCACGAGGCCACCCATGCCATTGGCCGTGTCGGCCACCACCTTCAGCGCGCGCAACGACGACACATCGATGAACGACAACACGTGGTCGGCAAAATCGGCGAGCATGTTCCGTTTCGTCACCTTGCTCGGATCACCCACGACGGAGGTGCCCATGGCGGCACGAGCCAATTCGCGCACATCAGCAAGACCGCTCTCGATACCGATCGATCGCGCACCGGCGGTGCACATCTTGATGCCGTTGTACTGCGCAGGATTGTGCGACGCCGTGAATATTGCACCCGGTAAATCCATGATGCCGCTGGCGTAATACAGCAAGTCGGTGCTCGCCAACCCGAGGTTCACCACCGATGCGCCGCACGACGTGACTCCATCCTGGAACGCCGCCACCAACCCAGGTCCCGACGGACGCATGTCATGCGCAACCACGACCGAGGTGGCCTTGGTGTATTGCGCAAATGCCACACCGAAGGCGCGGGCCAGCGACTCATCGAACTGGTCGGGTACCGTGCCGCGCACGTCGTACGCCTTCACGATCGCGTCGAGATTCGGCATCAGGAAGAGGCTACGTCGTTGCTCGACGCGACGCGCGGCGCCAGCGCACCAATACGACGATTCCGCCGATGGAGACGAGATAAGCGAGCACGTCGAGGAACGACCACCCGAAACTCAACTTCACTTCGTTGTCGGTAGGCACCACCACCATCATGTTTGGCGCAACTCGGTAGGGGCCATCCGCACCGGATACACCCCAATTGGGGAAGTAGCTCGTGCGAACCAAAATTGGTGTACCAACTTTGTCCACACGGAACGACACGCTGCTTCGCCCCTGCACCACATCGGTGACCGTGGCTAGTTCGGTGTTCACCACGGCGATGGGCTCGCTCGGGGTCACCACGTCCACGCGTCGTGACGAGTCGTCGGGTTCGCCAATTCGACGATTGAAATCGATGCCCACCGATATTCGTTGCCATTCATCGGGTCCGTCGGCGGCCGGTAGCGCCACCCAATCGTTGGGGTTCTGAAACCAACTCGTTCCGATTTCCAACCAACGTTCCTTTGCGTCGTCCTGGTGGGCCATCGTCGACTCGTCGTCAATGCGTGAGTCCACCACCACCGGCTGAACCGCGAGTGGCACCACCAAGTCGCTGCCTTCCACCTGATAGATCACCCACGGCCCGCTACGCGCGATTTCACGCAGCGCTGTTTGTGCAGATGCCTCACGCACTGCCTCGGGTGTAAAGCCCATGTAGTAACGCACACCAAGTTCCTGCAAATAGCGCACGCCGAGTGCGGCGTTGTTGTCGTCGTATCGCAGTTCGCGAACCGGGTTGCTACTTTGTTTTGACATCGCAGCCGCAGTGATGAAGTGATACGGCGTGGTTCCCGACGCTTCGAAGAAGAGTCCCTCCATGCTGCCGATACAGCCGTCAGTCCAGTGCGGCAACAACATGAGCCCCATCGTGGTGCCGTACTTGTTGAGCTCACCGTTGTTTTCCCACAGTGCCCGACCACATCCGTAATGCGGATCTTCGCCGATTTGTTTCATCGTCTCGACAATCGCGCGATATTCACCGTAGGCATTTTTGCCCTCGTAGCCGGTGAAGTTCCAACGGGCCCAGCCGTCAACGAAACCGTCGTTGGAACTCGGAACGGTGAACGGGCCGATGCCATAGCGCACGCTGCCATCTTGCGCCGTACGCAAAGTGGCAAGTGGCAGTTCTTGAAAACGAAAACCAATGATGCTGACGGCCAAAAGTGCCACAACCACGGCGGTTGCAACATTGAAATTCAAACGACCCTGCGGCGATGGCGCGAGCGTTTGCACTTCTCCGGTCTTGGCCACTCGGGCCGCGGCGCGCTCGAGGCTCGCAAAGCGGGCAACTGCGACCACGGTTTCGTAGATGCCAATCATCATGAGCATGTAGCGCAGTAGATACAAGAACGGCAAGATGCGCGGGTTCCACAGCAGACCAATGATTGGCAAACTTTCTCGGGCAACGAACACGCCGATTGCCAAAATGACGCCATAGATACCCATCCACGAAGCCGTGCTGTTGCGTCGCCATAAAGCCGACAAGAACCCGACAAGTGCAAACCCCATGACAATCACGTTGAACACCGTGTGCAACGGAAAGAACATGTCGACGAACGACTCGCTGTAACCCGTCGGCTGGGGCTCGTATTTCATATCGGTCATATACGAGTGGTTCAGAACAAAGGGCACCACCCAGAAAGCCGACAACAAAGTGGCCGTACCGATGACCGGCAGGCCGAACCGCCACTTTGCTGCATCACGGTGCATCGCCAGGATGAGCACGTAGCCCAAGAACACGAACAACAACACGATGCCATGACTGAGTGCGGCCAGCGCCAACAACAGCGTGGCAGCGATGCGATATTTACCGGTTTCCAGCCCGCGGATGAACACCCCGAAGCCCAAAATCGAAAAAGCGAGTGCGATAGAAAACGAGAACTCCCCCGCCATGGTCGACGCAATATTGCCACCATAGATGGTGAAACTCTCATCAAACAAAAACACCGTGCTAGCCACCACCAGCAACTCCGGAATCGGAAAAACCAAGCGGGCCAACTTGGCGAACAACCACGTGCACACAGGCAGCGCCAACAACCCCGCTACCGCGACCAACTTCAAAGCGATGCCGTACGGCAACACGATGTCGAGCAACAAAATGAAGATCGCCGGCACCACCATGTAGAAGCGATAGATCGGCAAACCGGCATACCAATCGTTGCTCC
>JBBANT010000006.1:0-3418 GCA_040401815.1 Ilumatobacteraceae bacterium
CACTGGAAACTGGAGTGGCTGGTGTCGCTGGGCAAACGGGATGTCGAAGCCGAACTTCGGGCCCGCTTCAACTCGAACTAGCCAACAGTAATTACGGTGACGATGTCGTCTGCCACCGTCACGGTGACTCGCTGCAGCGAATAATCCATGGTGACCGCAAAGCTTTCGCCATCACGCTGCCCCACCCGATATGACCAACCGAGTTGTGCTGCGCACCGCTGCGCATCGGCTTCGCTAAAACCCAGCAACAGCTCGGCACGTTGCACACTGATTTCTACGGTGTCAGCCACATCGACTGCAGGACAGGCCCTATCGCTTGATACTGATGCTGGCGATGCGCTACATGACCACGCCGTGAACACCGTTGCCGATACCACCGCCAAAGCAACCCCGTTGCGCAACAGTCGCTTGACCACTGCCCAAACGGTACCTATCTCTAGTTGGCAATACCGTCATCCTCCCGACTCTGGATTAGCGTCGTGCAGGCATGGATGCGGCCATACTCTCGGCACTTATTGGAGCGGCAGTCGCGGCGGTGAGTGCTCTCTTCGTCAACCGCTATCGCTCGGACCGCGACTTTCGACATCGGTTTGACGAACATCGATTCACCATTTATCGCGAGTTCACCCGAGATATCTCTATTGTGCTGTGGCAAAAAGAGCAGGCCGACGTCGAAGCTGCGCGAGCCAGAGCTTGGGTTCACTACGAAAGCATCGTGCTCACGTCAAGTGAGGCCGTTGTCATGGCATGCATTCAGGTGCGAAAATCGCTCTCAAATCATGTGGAAATGCTTTCGACGCTCAGCAATGACCCAGACCCTGACGCTCAGGCGAAACGAGAAAACAGCGGCAACGAGGTATACCGAGCCCTGGAGAAGTTTCACATCGCAGCCCGAAAAGAAATGGAACTCCCAGCACTGAACTTTGAGTTGATCAATCAAGAGATTCGCCGACACTACGGAAGTTATTAGCAAGACCGCTTCTGCGTTCCCAATTCATGACCTTGCCCCAGCCCGATTCGAGCAGGATGAGTTCATCAGACTCCGAGTTTTTGCCGAACCCTCTTAAGCAGTCGCGCAATCTTCGCGTCCTGTTCCGCATCGGTTGCACCTTCGTGTTGCCCCACGAGATGACGTCCAAATCTATATCTCGGAACTGAATCGTGACGCAAACTAGTGGTCTACGCGCTGCCTTAGATGCAATGCATGAGCAACTGTGGGATGACGAGCGTGGCATGGTGCGCCTCTACGGGCTGCATTTGGTGCGTGAAACTGCTCTCGGCGCATTTTTGGATTTAGAAAACGGTCAAGTAGAACGGGCACAACGAGCCCTGCACCACGTGCTGCAACATCAATATTCGTTGGATGCCGACCCACGCTGGGCCGGCACATTTAAAACCCATGCCGGCCAAACCGACGCGGGCACGCTCGACACCGACGGCCGACTGCGTGATCGCGAATGGCGCGACTATGACCCCAACTGGCGCCAGTTTCTAGCGCTCATTCTGTGGGCAACCGAACGGCTGTACGGCCATGTGCTCACCGATGATCTGCGGGGCAACATGCAACGCGCCGTGCACGACGCCGCGCGCAGCGAGCCCGTCAATCGAGTTGGCGCGCACTACACCAACATCGCACTCATGCACACCTGGCTCTGTGATGCAACCGGCCAGGCGTCGACTCTGGGCGACGCCGTTGCAGCACAGTTCGACCGCGACGGCGACATCGCTGAATACAACTCCCCTACGTACGATGCAATCTCACTCATGGCTGGCTGTGTGCTGGCCGACTTCGGGCGCACAGCGCCAGTGCGCCAACTTGGCGAGCAAACGATACGGCTTATCTGTGGTCGCCTCCACGAGGTATGGCATCCGGGCTTTGCCCTACAAGCCGGGCCCCATGTGCGGTCCTACGGTTTGGATCCGCATTTATATGTCTCGCTCATGTCGGTGTTGATGGCGGCGATCGACGTGCCGGCCGCTGGGCCGACCCGACTGGATAACAACACCACCCATGTGCACGACTTGTATTTCTTGCCGTTGTTTACCCGGTTGTGTGCGCGCTTGCGCAAAGCCTTCAGCGTGCAGCCGGTTGTCGAACCACGGCGGCACGAGCAGCAATTCGGCGACATCGTGGCCACATCAATCGTGGAACCCAACAATGCGATCGGCTTCGAGCATGGCCGTCGCAGCAGATTTGCCATTGACCAGTACGCACCATTCACGATGTACTCCCGCGATGGCTTCATCGGTGTGCGCACCCGGCCCGACACCGACTGGGTTGATGTTTACGAAGTGGCCCCGCACGAGTACGAACTGCGCAGCGCGCGACGCACCGACCCGGGTGTGCAGCACGATACGGCAGCACTCACCGTCGTGGCGTCTCGGGCGCCGATCATCGGTGACTACGAGATGATTTTTGGCGACATCACGCTGCGGTTTCCCGGCTTGGTCGTCGAGGTACGGCTACCCGCTCAACGCTGAGTTAGTGAATAATTTTGGAAATCGGCAACTCGAGAATGTCGGTGGCGCCTGCATCTTTCAGTGCCGGAATCACCGTGTTAACGGTGCGCTTTTCCACTACCGATTCCACCGCCCAGTCGCCCGACGCCAACTTCGAAACGGTTGGTGACTTAGCCGCTGGCAACACTTTGAGCACCGCTGCATAACAGGCGTCGCTCACGTTCAACTTCACGAGTACCTTGCCGCGAGCCTCGAGCGAACCCTGCAACAACGTAAGCAACTGCTCCATTGCGTGACGCTTTTTCGGGTCGGCGTAGGCGGTTGGGTTGGCGATGAACTCCGTGTGGCTCGTGAGGATGGTGTCGATGATGCGCAGCCCTGCAGCTCGCAACGCACGCCCTGTTTCGGTGATGTCGACCACGCAGTCGGCGATGTCGGGAACCTTGGCTTCGCTGGCGCCATACGACAAACGAACATCGGCAGCAATCTTGTGCTCGGCAAAGAACTTTTCGGTGAGCTTTGGATACTCGCTGGTCACCCGCACACCTGCAGGTAGGTCTTGCACTTTTTGAAACTTCGAGTCGTTGGCCACCGCCAACACGATGCGCACTGGGTCGCTGGAGGCTTTTGAGTAGTTCAACTTGCCAAGTGACTGCACGGTGCTGGATGTTTCTTCGATCCAGTCGCGACCGGTAATGCCGATATCAAACAAACCCTCGGCAACGTACACCGGAATTTCCTGTGGTCGCAAGATGCGCACTTCATCGACGCGCGGGTCAGCGATAGAGGCCCGATAGTCGACCTGTGATGACCGCTTGACGGTGAGGTCAGCTGTGTCAAACAAATCAAACGTTGCGGCTTCGAGCGAACCTTTGGGAAGCACCAGTCGCAACATGAGTTTTTAGGCTAACGACGCCGCGGTCAACGATGTGCCGAGCCTCGCCCCGTTGGCCCAGTC
>JBBANT010000006.1:3518-10003 GCA_040401815.1 Ilumatobacteraceae bacterium
GCCCTGGGTGACCGCTCGCAACAACGCCGGCAGTGACGCCTGCACCAGTTCGTTACGCAACGATGTAAGCGAGTGGTCGCTGCGAATCGCCAGCACGCTGCGGTCATACATCACACCGGTATCCAAGCCTTCTTCTACCCGCATGATGCACACCCCTGTTTCGCTATCCCCGGCAAGGATCGCTCGTTCGACGGGGGCTGCGCCCCGCCAGCGTGGCAATAGCGAAAAATGCACGTTGATCATCGCCACCTGCGACAGCACCGACATCGGAATGATGCGTCCGTAAGCAACAACCACACCCAGGTCTGCACCAACGGCAAGCACATCGTTCACGTCGTGACTCACCGACAAACCCAACTCACCAGCTGCCACCTTCACCGGGCTTGGCGACACACCCGACCCGCGACCACGTCGCTTGTCAGGGCGCGTGATCACCAACGCAACTTCGACACCCGCGGCAACCAAAGCCTGCAGCGGTGGCACTGCCACTTCGGGTGTGCCGAGATACACCACGCGTCGCGCGGCACCAGTTGGCAAGGCAGCAAGTCCAGTGACGGGCACAGTCACAGTCATAGGCACAGTCACGAGCAACGAATCTGCGTCACACCAGTTTCAGGTGGAATGGTTCGGCATCTTTGGGCTGATCTTCGCGGGTGCGATACAACTTGACTGCCTCGCGACGCTGGTCTGGGGTCATGCGATCAAACATGAGCACCCCGTTGAGGTGATCCACCTCGTGTTGAAACAAGCGCGCCAATAGTTCGTCGGCTTCAAACTCCACTTGGTTGCCCTGCAGGTTGATGCCGCGCACCAAGACGTTCTTCGGGCGCAGCATTTCCACATACAGACCAGGAATCGACAAACAACCCTCGTCGTACACCCACTCCCCACTCGACTCGGCAATCTGCGGGTTCAAAATCACCTCGCGCTTGTCGTCGATGTCGTAGACAAAAATTTGACGTTGCACACCAATTTGGGTGGCCGCCAACCCGATGCCAGGGGCCTTGTACATAACCTCAAACATCTCGTCGGTAAGCGACACCAACTTGGCATCAATATTGGTGACGGGTTCGGCGACAGCTTTCAATACGGGGTCGCCAAAGGTGCGAATTTCGTACGTCACGCTGTGTAAGGCTACCGATTGGCATGTCGTCATCTGATCACTACTTCACCCCAGACCCGACATCGCCCTCGACGCCGACTACTCATCAAGTGCAGGTACGCAAACTGCAACTCACGCTGGCTGGCGACCGCGGCGTATTCAACCACGGCGAACTTGATTGGGGTACCCGAGTGCTCATTGAGAATGCGCAAGTACCAACTGGTGGCGTGCTGCTCGATCTTGGCTGTGGTGGTGGTGCAATCGCCGTGGCTCTTGCCAAGCTGCGCCCAAATGCCGAAGTCTGGGCTGTGGATGTAAACGAGCGGGCAATCGAAGTAGCCCGTCGCTCCGTAAAACTCAACGACCTTTCTAATGTGCGGGTCGTGACTGTGGGCGACGTGCCCGCCGAGTTACAGTTCGATGCGATCTGGTCGAATCCCCCGATTCGTATCGGCAAAGACGAACTGCATCGCCTGCTACGCGAATGGTTGGCGCGGCTCACCCCACAAGGTTGTGCCGACTTGGTGGTGCACAAAAATTTGGGTTCTGACTCACTGGCCAAATGGCTGACTGCCGAGGGTTATGTGGTGCAACGGCACACCAGCAAACAGGGCTACCGCATTCTGCACGTGACACGCACGTAAGCCGAAGGTAACCCGAAGCCAACACGCGAGTTGCGTTGCTGATTTACGCGCGCGAAGGGTCGACTGCAATACGTACTCGCACCTTGGGGCGACCCACAGCACCGAGCGCCACAGTCAACGCTTCGCTCAAGGCCTCCCACGATGCAGCACGCACCAAAGTGCGATCTTCGTTAGAGGCCACTTGCACCAGCAACGACGCCGCAAGTTGAGCGGCCAGGTCTGGAGCACCAGCACCGCTGATTTCGGCCAGTGCGCCAAACGGCGGAAGACGCAGCCGTTGTCGACGCTCGGTTTCGGCAGCCACATGAGGTGCAAGGTTGGCCGTTACCAAACCCACCATCACCTCGTGCTGTGGCACCGAAGTTTGAAGCACGACCTCACCACTGCCACTTGTACTGCCGCCTGTTACGAGCCGCGCACCGTGCGCCACCAAACTCAGCGCCTGCTCGCTGGCGCGAAAACGCGGGGCCAGCAACTCGGCGTCGATGTCCAAAAACACCACGACGTCAGCACGATCGATGCGGTGCAACACCGCTTCGGTGCCGACGAACACCGATGTGTGGGGCTCAATGGCACTGGTGGTCGGTTTGATTTCTTGCACCGGTCGCCCGGCTGCGGCCTCGAGTTCGTCGCGCAGGCGTGAGATGCCAATACGGATAGAGCGCATCTTCTGCGACCCACAGGCCAAGCACACCACGGGTCGTGTGGCTGCACATCGCGGGCACGACAACCCGTGCTCGTCGGGCTGTTGCACCGCAGCCCCGCAAGCTTCGCAGCGCGCCACCGTGCGACATGCATCGCAGGCCACTGCGCGAGCCCGACCTTTTACGTTCAGCACACACACCACACGTTTGGTGTGATCGCGCAGCAACTCGATCAGTTCGCTCGTGACCAGCGACGATGCCCAGCGCTCGTCGATGTTGCGATCAATCACCCGAATGGTTGGCCAGTCTGTGGCGTCGTGGGCTTGCACGACATCCGCACCAACCGAGTGCGCCCATTGACGCGCGCTCAACGTAGGCACGGGTGACACCAACACACAGGCAATGCCGGCTTGGCGGGCTCGCTCGATTGCCACATCACGCGCGTGCCAAGTGGGGGCTCGTTCTTCTTGCAGGGTGTCGTCGTGTTCGTCGATCACGATGATGCTGGCAAGTTGGGCAACCCGCGCCCACACCGTGGACCGTGCGCCAACCACGACGTCGACGCCGGATGCTGCTGCCACCCAATCGTCGGGATACACCGCCGTGGTTAAGCCGAGTTGACGACAGTGAGCAGCCAGGCGCCGCGCTCGCACCACGGTTGGCACCACCACCAAGGTGGGGCCGTGGCGAGTTGCAGCAGAAAGTAGTGCGGAGTGTGTTGACGCTGGGCCACATTGCACCACACCACCCACAGCACTAAACAGCGCGTCGAGTGCTTCATTTTCCGACGCATTATTAGACACAGACGTGTTTCTATAGCGGGCGCCATAGCGACTGGCCACTAAGCGTGGCACGCGCTTGGGTGGCGAAGCCGAAACAAAAAATGGCCGGCGACGCGACACCCACCGCACCGCTGCCCACTCCACCAGGGCCACCACATCCGGCGACGGCCCGATTGACGTCACCTTGATTATGGGCAGAAGCCGCTTGGCTTCAACGTCACTGTCAACCTCTTCGACGATTGCCATCACCCACGCCGACACCTCGCGACGATGCAGCGACACGCGCACCCGCGAACCAACCACCACATCGCTGCGCAATGCGTCGGGGATGAGATAATCAAACGGCTTATCGACGCCCGTGACATCTACGACGACTCGGGCAAGCAACGACACAACAGTTACGAGATTACGCAGCCGGTAGCGGCGTTACAGCCCAGTGGGCGAAGCGGTCTACAGTTTGGCGGCTTTTTTGAACGCATCAAGCCGCGACACTTGCTCCCACGTGAAGTTGGGATCGTTGCGACCGAAGTGCCCGTACGCAGCAGTGCGACGATAGATCGGGCGCTTCAAATCAAGGTCGCGCACGATGGCGGCTGGACGCAAGTCGAATGTGTCACGCACGGCCTGCTCGATTTGTGATTCTGCAACCGTGTTGGTGCCGAATGTTTCGACCAAGATGCTGATCGGCTGCGCCATACCAATGGCATAGGCAACTTGCACTTCACAGCGGCGCGCTGCACCCGAAGCCACCACGTGCTTGGCTACCCATCGCGCGGCATAGGCAGCCGAACGATCGACCTTTGACGGATCTTTGCCGCTGAATGCACCACCACCGTGGCGACCCATGCCGCCGTAGGTGTCAACGATGATCTTGCGCCCGGTGAGACCGGTGTCGGCGTGTGGTCCACCCTTCACGAATTCGCCGGTCGGGTTGATGTAGACGGCATAGTCATCTTTGGCAAACTTGGCCGGCACAATCGGGCGAATCACTTGCTCGATGAGGTCGGGGCGAATCACGGTGTCGCGAGAAATTCCATCGGCATGTTGCGTGCTGATTAACACGGTGCGCAAGCGCACCGGAACGCCATCTTCGTAATCAAATGACACCTGCGTCTTGCCGTCCGGACGCAGATATGGAATAGCACCCGATTTACGAACTTCGGTGAGTTGTTCGGCCAGACGATGGGCAAGAAAAATAGGCAGCGGCATGAGCTCGGTTGTTTCGTCGCAGGCATAACCAAACATCATTCCTTGGTCGCCAGCGCCCTGGGCGTTGAGACGGTCTTCGCCACTCTTGCCACCGCGCAACTCTTCGCTCTTGTCGACGCCCATCGCAATGTCGCTCGACTGTTCGTCGATGCTGATGATGACGCCACAAGTGTTGCCGTCAAAGCCATAGGCAGCGTTGTCGTAGCCAATTTCTTTGATGACACTGCGCGCCAGTTTGGGAATATCGACATACGCCGATGTGGTGATTTCGCCGGCAATCACGCACAAGCCGGTGGTGAGCAATGTTTCGCACGCCACGCGACCCTGTGGGTCTTCGGCCAAAATTGCATCCAATACCGAGTCGCTGATCTGGTCAGCCATCTTGTCGGGGTGACCTTCGGTCACACTCTCTGACGTAAACGTGAAGTTACGTGCCACGACCGAAACCTACTCGGGTTGTGCTTCGGCGTCTTGCGAAGCATCGAGCGCGTTAGCTTCGTCTTCTTGGCGCTGTAGTTCGGCGATTTCGGCGCGAATCTCGTCGAGCGTCTTGGCTACGAAACGCACTTTGTCAGCGGCGATTTCTTCGAAGGCCACCGAAAGATGCTTAGTGCTCACCGACTCGACCGTTGGGCCAACGACACTGCCGGTTTGCAAGTTGCCGAAATATTCGGTGATCTCGCGGGCCCGCTTGGCAGCCAAGGTAACGAGGCTGAACTTGGACTGCGTGCGGTTCATCAGTTTTTCGATTGCCGGCGACATCATGGAATTTTCAGGCGTGGTGGACACAAGACTCCTTGGGGCGTTGTATGGCGAGACCAAGACGAGGGCGTCTGGGACCTCTAGATGCTAGCGGCGCGGCGAGCCTGCGCCACGATGGCCAGCATGTCGGCAATGGTCTGATCCAGCGTGTGGTTGATAATCACGTGGTCAGCCAAGGCGATGCCCACTGGCTCTTCTTCTTCGGCTTTGCGGAGCCGTTCGTCGACTTTGCGCTCATCGTCGCCGCGCACCGTGAGCCGTTGGCGTTGCTCTTCGCGTGATGGGGGCAGCACGAAAATCAGCACGGCTGTTGGGTGTTGTTGTTTTACTTGGCTGGCACCATCGACTTCAATTTCGAGCACGATGTCTTTGCCGAGGGTCGGTGTGGGCAGCGGTGTGCCGTAATAGTTGCCCAAAAATGTCGTCCACTCCAAGAATCCACCTGCCACGATGTGGGCTTCGAAGGCATCACGCGACACGAAGTTGTAGGCGTCATCAGCCTCGCCGGGGCGACGCTCGCGGGTGGTCCAAGATCGACTCAACCACAACTCAGAATCACGTTTCATGAGTTCACCAACCACCGTGCTCTTACCAACGCCACCTGGCCCCGACACCACGAACACGATGCCACTCATCGCAACGCCTGCACCAAAGTGTCGCGGTCATTCACCGCCACGTCACCGACCCGCGTGCGTTCGCCACATCCGTGGTCAGCCAGCACGCGGCGTGCGCGAACCTTGCCAACACCGGGCAACGCTTCGGCAATTTTTACGAGATACACAAAACGACACACGAGTGCGTCAGGCTCGAGCGTGATCACGCTGGGGTCGCCTGCACGAGCAAAGACATCGGCCAGAGAAATCGAATGGTCGTGCACTGCACCGATGAGGGCTTCGAGTTGAGTGCGACGTTCGGCAAGGCGTGCAAGCACTTTCTCGCTGCGCTGGTCAACCACTGGCGTCACTGCCATAACAGAAGGCTAGTGCGCGCTATTGATGATCTCGCCCCACGATGTGATGCCCTGGCGTTGTGCCCAGCGAAACATCTGGCGTTGAATCTTGGCGACTGCCCGCGGATCAGCAAACGTTGCAGTACCCACTTGCACCGCATCAGCGCCAGCCATCATCAACTCGAGCGCGTCGTCGGCGTTGCTGACTCCCCCAGCCCCCACGATCGGCACGTGGCGATGAGCAGCCCGCACGTCAAACACACTGCGCACCGCTACCGCGTGCATCGCAGCACCGCTCAGCCCGCCGCCACCGTTACCCAGAACCGGGCGACGCGTATCGATGTCGATGGCCATACCAAGCACGGTGTTGACGAGCACCAACGCATCAGCACC
>JBBANT010000006.1:10103-14719 GCA_040401815.1 Ilumatobacteraceae bacterium
GAATGCCCCGCCGTGCCGGATGCCGTGAGCACCGGGCTGGGCAACGTGAGTGCACCGATGCGTGTGTGTGGGATGCCGAGTGGCGCAGTCACGACGACAAGCCGTGGTATTCCTGCAGTGAGCGAATGCCGAGTGGCGTATCGCGACGCTCACGCATGCCTTGCACCGCTGCCCGCGCCGCGCGCACGGTGGTAACCAGCGACACGCCCTTTACGTTGGCGGCCTTACGGATTGCTTCACCGTCGCGATGGGTGCCGCTGTCTTGTGGGGTGTTGATGACGAACACGATCGACCCATCGTTAATGAGTGCGACCGCATCGCCGAGATCACTTTGTTGCTGAACACGCTGTGACACCTTGCCCACCACACGCTCCACGACTACCCCACCGGCAGTAAGCACATCAGCCGTGCCGATTGTGGCCACGATGGTGCAGCCCACCGCCAAAAGCGCCTGGCCGATTTCTACTGCGGCCGCTTTGTCGCGGTCATTGAGCGAAACGAACACCCGACCCTGCATGGGCAATTCAGTGCCGGCTGCCGACTGCGCTTTGATGAAGGCCCGCCCAAACGTGGTGTCGATTCCCATCACTTCGCCCGTCGAACGCATCTCAGGCCCCAACGTCGTGTCGACTTCGGGAAACCGATTAAACGGCAACACTGCTTCTTTCACACTCACATGCCCAGTTGCAGGTGGGCGCACGAGGCCCTCGTCGCGCAATTGCGCCAAGGTCGCGCCGAGCATCACCCGACTGGCCACCATCGCCAAGGGCACACCCGTGGCCTTGGCTACGAACGGCACCGTGCGACTCGCGCGCGGATTCGCTTCGATGACGTACACCTTGTTGTCGGCCACTGCGAACTGCACGTTGATGAGCCCGCGCACATCGAGCGCTGCTGCAATCTTGTGCACGTATTCGCTGATGGTGGACAGGGCTTGTTCCGACAGCGTTTGGGCCGGCAGTGCACACGCCGAGTCACCCGAGTGAATACCTGCTTCTTCGACGTGTTCCATCACACCGCCGATGAGCACCTCGCCGATGTGGTCGCGAATGGCATCAACATCAACCTCGGTGGCGCCTTGCAAAAATCGATCAATGAGCACAGGGCGCGACGACGACAAACCACCCTCGCGGCCGAGCGAACCAAACAGCTCCATCTCAGCCATTGCATCGGCAAGCTGAGCGTCATCGTGCACGATGCGCATGGCTCGCCCACCGAGCACATAGCTGGGTCGCACCAACACCGGATAACCCGTGGTCTGCGTCACTGCGCGCGCACCTGCCAGCGTGGTGGCAGTCGCCCCAGGTGGTTGGGCGATTCCAAGCTGGTTGCACAATGCGTTCCATTGTTCGCGATCTTCCGCCATATCAATAGATGCCGGCGAGGTTCCTGCGATGAGTTCAGCCGGCAGTGACGCTGCCAACTTGAGCGGTGTCTGACCACCCAATGACACGATCAACTTTGGTGGCTTGCCGGCTGCTTTGGTCTCAACGGCAATCACGTTCAAAACATCTTCAGTGGTGAGCGGTTCGAAATACAAACGATCAGAAGTGTCGTAGTCGGTGGACACGGTTTCGGGATTGCAATTCAACATCACTGTTTCGTACCCAGCCTGGCGCAGTGCAAAACTGGCATGCACACAGCAATAGTCGAACTCGATTCCCTGACCGATGCGGTTGGGTCCGCTTCCCAAGATGATGACTCGGTCCTTGGTCGACTCGCGAACTTCGCATTCGTCTTCGTAGGTCGAATAAAAATATGGTGTCTCGGCTGCGAACTCGGCACTGCACGTATCCACAGATTTGTAGGTCGGCAGCACGCCGGCGCTTTCACGCGCCGAGCGAACCACAGCCTCATCTGTTGACCACAGCCACGCCAGTTGGGCATCGCTGAACCCGAGCCGCTTGGCGCGGCGCCACCCTTGGCGATCAAGCGATTGCGGCGTGGCTGTTGTCAGCACGTCGCGCTCTTCGTAGATCGCTTTCATTTGATCCAAGAACCACACGTCAATGCCGGTGGCTGTGTGCACCACATCGAGGTCCATCCCGCGACGAATGCATTCGCCCACCTGAAAAATGCGGTCGGGTGTAGCGGTCTCGACCGCGCTCAACAACTGCGCGTCGTCGTAGATCGCGAAGTTCTGTTCGGCTGGGTCGCAGTTGAGGCCGGCCCGACCGATTTCTAGCGAGCGCAGTGCTTTTTGCAAACTCTCAGGAAACGTGCGCCCAATGGCCATCGACTCACCGACACTGCGCATCTGGGTACCGAGAGTGTTGGTTGCGCCGGCAAACTTCTCAAACGCCCAACGCGGCACTTTGGTGACCACGTAGTCAATCGTCGGCTCGAAACTGGCAGGAGTCATTTTGGTGATGTCGTTCGGAATCTCATCCAAGGTGTAACCCACCGCCAACTTGGCGGCAATCTTGGCAATCGGAAACCCTGTCGCCTTGGATGCCAGCGCTGACGAGCGTGACACGCGGGGGTTCATCTCGATGACGACTTGTTCACCCGTGGTCGGATTCACTGCGAACTGCACGTTCGAACCACCAGTCTCGACCCCGACCCGGCGGATGCAAGCAAAGGCCGAGTTGCGCATCTCTTGGTATTCCACGTCAGACAACGTCATTGCCGGCGCAACAGTGATCGAGTCACCTGTGTGCACTCCCATCGCGTCGATGTTTTCAATCGAACAGATGATCACGCAGTTGTCGGCGCTATCGCGCATGACTTCTAACTCGTATTCCTTCCAGCCCTTGATTGACGTTTCGATCAAGACTTCACCAATGGGGCTGGCAGCCAAACCAGCAGTCACGATCTGGGTGAACTCATCTGTGGTGTTGGCGATACCCGTGCCACGCCCGCCCAAGATGTACGCCGGACGAATGATGACGGGTAACGCAATTTCGGCCAGCACCTCTTGCGCCTCGGCCAACGTGTGGGCAATACCGCTCTGCGGAACCTTGAGCCCAATCTCGATCATCGCGCGTTTGAACTTTTCGCGATCTTCGGCGGTGGAAATTGCTTCGGCGTTGGCACCGATCAACTCTGGTGTGCCTGGCACACCCGCCAAGCCCCGCTCAAACAATGCCATCGCCAAATTGAGCGCCGTTTGGCCGCCCAAGGTGGGCAATACCGCATCGGGGCGCTCACGCTCGATGATCGCGGCCAGCACCTCAACGGTGAGTGGCTCGATGTACGTGCGATCGGCAAAGTCAGGGTCGGTCATGATGGTGGCCGGGTTGGAGTTCGCCAGAATCACGCGGTAGCCCTCGTCGCGCAACACGCGACAAGCTTGCGTGCCTGAATAGTCGAACTCACAGGCCTGGCCGATCACAATCGGCCCCGAACCAATGACCAGGATGCTGTGCAAATCATTGCGACGCGGCACTAGTTGCCCCCACTGCGCATCATCGCTGCGAATCGCTCAAACAAATAGCGCGAGTCGTGCGGCCCGGGGCCTGCTTCGGGGTGATACTGCACGCTGAATGCTCGTGCCCCGCGCACCACCATGCCTTCGTTGGTGTTGTCATTGAGGTTCACATGCGTGACGTCGACCTTGCCCGCTAGCGAGTCGGGGTCGACGCAAAAGTTGTGGTTCTGACTGGTGATCTCGACTCGCCCCGTGCTCACGTCGCGCACCGGATGATTGGCGCCATGGTGACCGAACGGCAACTTGAAGGTGCGCCCACCCAAGGCCAAGCCCAACAACTGGTGGCCGAGACAAATTCCAAACACCGGAATATCGGCCGCGATGAGTTCGCGAATGTTGGCAGGTGCATCAAGCACCATCTCGGGGTCGCCTGGGCCATTCGACAAAAACACGCCGTCGGGTCGCCGGGCGATGACCTCGCTGGCTGGCGTGCGGGCCGGCACCACATGCACGTCGGCAATCTCACTCAAACAACGCAAAATTGTTTGCTTCATACCAAAGTCGTACGCCACCACCGAAAACGGCTTGGGCGCAGACGTGGTTTTCTCCGCATGCATCGTGTTTGCTACGTCGTATGGCGACTGTGTGCTGACCTCAGCCACCAAGTTGCGACCAGCTGTGCCTTGTTCGGTGGCCACAGCCGCCTGCAATGTGGCCAAGTCAGCTGTGCCGAATGCGCCGAGCAACGAACCCGTGTCGCGCAGTAGCCGTGTTAAGCGGCGGGTGTCGATGCCGGTGATGCCACCCACACCGCGAGATCGCAAAAACACGTCAAGGGGTTCTTGACTGCGCCAGTTGCTGCGCCGCCTGGCGATTTCGCGCATGATTACACCACGGGCAAATACCTTTGCTGATTCGTTGTCGGATTGCGTCACCCCGTAATTGCCAATGTGTGGTGTGGTGAACGTGATGACCTGACCGGCATAGCTCGGGTCGGTGAGCACTTCTTGATAACCGCTGAGCCCGGTGTGAAACACCACCTCGCCCGATGACACCGGAACATCAGCACCGATGGCTTCACCTTCAAAGACGCTGCCATCAGCCAGCACGAGCAGTGCGCTCATCGCTGCGCTTCACCATTTAACACGGTGGCCACACCGTTGAATATCGTGTGTCGAACTTTTCCGCGCAAGGTCATCCCAACATACGGCGTGTTGCGACTCTTGCTCGCCAGCGTCTCGGGCTC
>JBBANT010000006.1:14819-19267 GCA_040401815.1 Ilumatobacteraceae bacterium
ATGTCGGCCAGCGAACGCAGCGGTGGGTTCACTTTGAACACTGTGTCAAAGGTGGTGAGTCGGGTTTCATCTAACGACAAGTGGTGTGGCGTGACCTCGGCAGTTATTGGCAAGCCGTCACGCTTGGCGGCTCGCACCAACTCCACACTGCGGGCAGTTGACAGATGCAAAAAGTGCACGCGTGCACCGGTCAAACGAGCCAGTTCGATATCGCGAAACACCATGAGCTCTTCGGCAATCGACGGCCAACCTGGCAAACCCAGCGACGTGCAACACTGACACTCGTTCATCACCGCACCTTTGGTGAGCGTGGCAACTTCACAGTGCTGGGCCAGCGTGACGCCGAGACCTTTGGCGTATTCCATGGCCCTGCGCATGAGCAGTTCGTCTTGTACACCGTTGCCGTCGTCAGTAAAGATGCGCACGCCGGCCGCCGCCAGCTCAGCCATCGGGGCCAGCGTCTCGCCCTGGCGGCCCAAGGTGATGCATCCGCTCGGCACCACTTCAACTAACCCTGCACGCTTGCCTTGTTCACGCACGAAGTCAATGACGGCCACGCTGTCTTGCGGCGGGTCTGTGTTGGGCATCGCCACGAGGGCTGTGTAACCACCCTTGGCACCCGCTCGGCTGCCAGTTTCGATCGTCTCGGCTTCTTCTTTGCCGGGTTCGCGCAAGTGGGCATGCAGGTCGACAAACCCTGGGGCCACCACACACCCCGATGCGTCAATCGTGCGACCGCTGCTCAACTGCTCGCCCACTTCGACCACCACACCGCCTTGCACAGCGACATCAGCGACACGCTCACCGCGTGAATCCACCACTCGCCCACCCTTCAACACGATTCGCTCGGCGCTGGTCATGATGCCACCGTCGCCAGATGTGCGGTCGACGATTCGCCAGCCAGCAAATCAAACAACACCGCCATGCGCACCGCCACACCGTTGGCCACTTGTTGATGAATCAGCGAATTGGGCAACGCCGATGGGTCAACGAGCATCTCGACACCCCTGTTCATGGGGCCAGGGTGCATGATGACCGCCGTGCTGGGCAACTTGGCAACCCGCGCAGCATCGAGCCCGAAAGTTTCGCCGTACTCGCGCAGGCTGGGCACGTGGCCCTGAGACATCCGCTCGCTTTGCAGACGCAACATGTACAACATGTCGGTGCGCGCCAGCACGTCGTCGAGTCGATGCGACACGGTCACCGGCCAGTGGGCCACATCGGGGGGCAGCAAAGTGGGTGGCGCCACCAACACCACGTTTGCCCCAAGCATGCTGAACGCACTGATGTTGCTGCGTGCCACGCGACTGTGTTTGATGTCCCCCACGATCGTGAGTGTCAGACCATCAAAACGCTCGACCCCGAGTGCTTGGCGCACGGTGAAACAGTCGACCAATGCCTGAGTCGGATGCTGATGCCAACCATCGCCGGCATTGACCACAGAAGCGTTGGTCCAATCGCTGATTTGCCATGGCGTGCCTGTGGATTTGTGGCGCACGACAAATGCATCGACCCCCATGTCAGAGATGGTCTCGATGGTGTCGCGCAAACTTTCGCCTTTGTTCACGCTCGACGTCGACACGCTGAACGTCATTGTGTCGGCGGACAACCGCTTGGCGGCAGTTTCAAACGACAGTCGTGTGCGAGTGGAGTCTTCGAAGAACAAACTCACCACGGTTTTGCCGCGCAAGGCTGGCACCTTGGGCACTGGTCTGGCATTGATTTCAACCATGTGGCGAGTGAGTTCGAGTAATCGCACCACGCCATCATGACCGAGTTCATCGATGCTGCGCAGATGCTTCATGACGAGACCCGGTTGGTGATGACGACACCGTCTTGTGTGGCGCGCACATCGTCGTCAACGTGCGTGGGCAGATTTTTGCCCACATAGTCGGGGCGAATCGGCAGCTCGCGATGGCCACGGTCAACCAGCACCGCCAATTGCACGGCACGCGGGCGGCCGTAGGTGTTGATGCCTTCCATCGCTGCGCGAACGGTGCGACCCGTGAACAGCACATCGTCGACGAGCACCACCGTGGTGCCATCGACTGCAAAATCGATGCGACTAATCGCACCGGGCACCACCGGCCGCAAACCAATGTCGTCGCGGTGCATGCTCACGTCGATGTATCCCACCGGCACAGTTGCATGAGGCTCGATCACATTCACCGCAGCAGCAATCGCATCGGCCAACCATGCGCCACCGCGCTGCAGGCCAACGAGTGCCAATGACGCCGAACCTTGTTGGCGTTCCAGAATTTCGTGAGCGATGCGGGTAATCGCGCGTCTGACGTCGTCAACCGACATCACCATGTTGCTCACGTTGGTCTCCTAGCCGTTCGAGCCTCTCGGGACTCGTTTGACGGTCGCCTTATCGTATCCGCTCGTACACCGTCCACCAGTCATTGCCGTAGACCACAGTGAAAAATTCTCGTTCGCGCTCCCAATCCAGCTCGACCTCACCACTCAACACCCGCGGCAGCACCACATGCGACACCTCGTCGGCAAACGGCAGTCGATCACCCTTGGCAAAAACATCTGGGCCGTATAACACCCGACGAAACGGGGTCGGAAACACATAGATGCGCTCGCGCCGTGCCATATGGGCGGTCAACGTATGAAAGGCCGCCACCACAGCATCATCGGGCACTTGGTTGATCGCCGCGTGGGCAGCTGCCACCGAGGGGTGCGCTGGTGACCAAGTGGCCACCTCGGTGCGCATGAGTGGCAGTGGCGACCATAGGTAGGCGCAAGCGAGACTCGCCATCACCATTGCCGACATCAACCACGTGCGCCAATGTTCGGCCATTCGCGAAATGGCATACACCGACCCGACGACAAGAATCGGCACGAACTGCACCGCGTAGTGATACTCAATCTGGCTTTGATACCAAAACGTGCTGACCAAGTTGGCCAGCAACGGCAGCGTGCCGAGCAGTGCAATCTCGGGGCGCACCAACGCAACGAACCCGACGGGAGCCAACAAGTGCAAGAGATACAGGGGTCGCTCGCCCGACACCAGATGCGCGATGAGTTTGTCGGGGCGCAAGAGCGCTGTGCGTAGCAAACCGCCAAAGCCCCCAAATGGCAGCCGCCAGGCGTTGCGAAATGGCACCCCGACAATGCCGCGTGACACGACGAACAACATGATGAAAGCAATCCACACTGCCCCAAACACGGTGAGCAGACCGATGCGCCGATCGCGTCGCAATGCCACCCACGCCCCGAGCGCCACCACAAACAACGCCGTGTCTTCTTTGACTAGCAAGATGAGTACGACCGCAGCGGCGTACTGCACCCAGCGATAACACACCGCTGCATACAGCGCCCAAGCAATCAACGGCGCCAGCGCAGCATCGGGATGAAAGTTCTCTAGACCCGTGTAGGTGAGGGCTGGGTGGGCTAGATACGCCACCACTGCTGCGCACGCCATTGGCAACGAATCAAGCAGTGCGCGCGTGACCTTCCAGATGGGCAGTGCACCGATGCCGAGCGCCACCGCCTGCACGACGAACAATAAACCCGTCGAGCTAATCACCCAAAACAGCGGCACCAGCGGCACCAAAATAAATGACGTATGGTCGCCAAATAAGTTGCGCCCCATCAGCGTGACGAATGGGGCTTTGCCTTGGGCAACCAGCCAGACACCCTGGTCGAACAACCCAAAGTCGTAGGCCGATGTGCCCAGCCCAAAATGGTTGCGCGTGGTGCGCACCGCCAACCACACCGTGTAGAGCACCGTGCTGCACACTGCAATGGCGTGCCATACGGTCAGTGACTGCAGCCTGCGACGCACCTGGTCGAATACCGTGCGCAGGTCGCCGGCCATGCAGTTGTTCTAGTCGGCGGCGGGCGGTGTTACTGGTTGTGTCGCTGGCTGGGTGGCTGGAGGCGGCGTTGGCGCGCCGCCTTCGCGGGTGGTGCGCGCGATGGCCGACAGCATGCCGTTGACGAAGCGACCCGAGTCGTCGGTGCCATAACGCTTGGCAAGCTCCACTGCTTCGTTGATGATGACCGCAGTGGGCACTTCGCTGCGGCCGAGCAACTCAAACGTCGACATCCGCAAAACATTGCGGTCAGTTGTGGCCATGCGATCAATCGACCAAGCATGGCTGTGGGCGGTAATCAACTCGTCAATCCGCGCGCGGTGCTCGGCTACCCCGACTACCAAAATGCTCGTCAAGTCGTCAATTGCCACCTGCATGCGCTCAACCACTTCGCTCGGGGCAACCGCCCGCAAGTCGGCCTCGAACAAAATGTTGAGTGCTCGCTCGCGAGCGTCTGAACGTGGGTCGAACTCGCGGTTCCAATCCGAGTCATCGGATGGTGGCAGCGAAACTTCAGACATGTTGTAGACGACTACGTTCAGACTCGGGTGACGTAGTCGCCCGAACGGGTGTCTACTTTTACGCGATCACCAATGTTGATGAACAACGGCACCTGGATGA
>JBBANT010000006.1:19367-31534 GCA_040401815.1 Ilumatobacteraceae bacterium
GTGTCCATGAACACGAACGCATCACCCTCTTTGTACAAAAACTGCATGTCGCGACGGTCAATGATTGCTTGCTCGACTCGCACTCCGGCGTTGAAGGTGCGCTCGATCACAGCCCCGGTGCGCACGTTGCGCAACTTGGTGCGCACGAATGCGCCACCCTTGCCGGGTTTCACGTGTTGAAAATCCACCACACTGAACAAACCCTTGTCGAGTTCGAGCGTGAGGCCGTTTCTTAGTTCGTTGGTGCTAATTGCAGGCACGAGATGTCCTTTGGTGATTCGGTGAGTATGTCGCAGCCTGTATCAGTGACGACCACGAGGTCTTCAATCCGTACACCGCCGAGCCCTTCACGATAGACCCCAGGTTCAACGGTGACTACTTCACCTGCCTGCAACGGCTCGGGCATCGCCGTGCGCACCCATGGTTGTTCGTGAATCTGCAAACCAACGCCGTGGCCGGTGGAGTGGATGAATTCGCTGCCGAAACCGGCTGCTGCGATGATGTCGCGACACACCTTGTCGACGTCACCAGCGCTCACCCCAGCGCGAACGGCGGCCAAACCGGCCAGTTGCGATTCGCGCACCACATCGTGCATTGTCCGCAAGAGCGGGCTCACCTCGCCGATCAGATATGTGCGGGTCATGTCGGAGTGATAGCCGTCAACAAGTGCCCCCACGTCGATGACCACGAGGTGGCCATCTTCGATCATGGTCGAAGTCGGACGATGATGCGGCCGTGCACCGTTGGGCCCCGTGGCCACGATGGTGTCGTAACTCGGGCCGTCAGCACCATGGCGGCGCATGCGGTATTCAAGTTCGTCGCGCACATCACGCTCGGTGACCCGAGTTGACATCATGGGCAGACATTCAGCCAGTGCGGCGTCAGTGCATTCTGATGCGCGTTTCATGCGCGCAATTTCGGCTGGTGATTTGCGACGCCGCAGATGTTGCACCACACCCGTGACCGAGACCAACGGTGCCGTGGTTTGCGTGCGCACATTTTCGAACTGAGCGTGGGTTATTTCGGTGGGGTCGATGGCCACGCCACGAGCCGCATGCAGCGACTGCTCGAGTCCCTCGCGCAATGCAGCAGCACTGGTGCCAACTACTACTCGGGCAGCAGCGCCAGAAGTCTCGATTTGATGACGTGCCTGTTCGCCGTATCGGCCGTCGGTGACAAACACCATTTCGTCGTGGCGAATGATGAGCGTGCCAGCCGAGCCAGTAAACCCGGTGAGCCAGCGAATGTTGTTCAAGTCGAACACCATCAGTGCTTCGGCCTCACCGCGCTTGGCCAACTCTTCGCGCACCATGCGATCGCGGCCCGCGACCGTCAAAGGTGGCAGGGCTGAAGATTGAACCTTGGTTGATGTGGCGGTCATTGTTTCTCCAGGTGTCGAGTGAGTGCTTCAATCCCAAGTACGTACGATTCGCCGCCGAAGCCGGCGATGGTTCCGATGGCTACTGGTGCTATCACGCTTTCGTGACGCCACGGTTCACGCGCTGCAGGGTTGGACAGGTGCACTTCGACCACGGGCAAGCCGACGCTTTTCAGTGCGTCGTGCAGGCTCCACGCAAAGTGAGTGAAGGCAGCAGCGTTGAGCACAATGCCCGCATACTTGGTGCCCGCGGTCTGCACGATGCCAATCAGGGTGGCCAAATCATCGCTTTGCTCGCTGTCGACTTCGTACCCAAGTCGCTGGGCAGTTGCCGTTGCGCGCTGCACATGATCGGCCAAGGTTGCGGTGCCATAGATGTTCGGCTCGCGGCTGCCCAACAGATTGAGATTTGGTCCATGCAACAACAGCAGGCGACCTTTGCTCATGGGCATGCGATTCAGGGTACTGAAAGCGCGTCGAATGCCGTGTGCAGCACTGCTTCGTCAACACCGCTTACTGTCTCGATGCCGTTGGGGCCATCCAAAACAAACGTCAGCCCCGCTACGGCTTTTTTGTCGTGCTGCATTAACGCCACCAACCGCGTGCGTTGCATGCCGGGCGGCACCGTTACCGACAACCCGTAGTGCTCAACAATCACCTGCCGATGCGCCTCCACACGACCAGCATCGATACGACCCAGGGCATGAGCAACATGGGCAGCAAACATCATGCCGATTGCCACCGACTCGCCGTGGGCCAGGGCAAAGTTGCTTTCCACTTCAAGGGCATGTCCGAAAGTGTGTCCATAATTGAGCACCGCTCGACGACCCGATTCGCGCTCGTCTTGCCCGACGATGTCGGCTTTGATCCGCACGCAACGTGCGATTCGCGCATCCAACTCGAGTGACAACAAATCGTCACCAGTCAAGAAGTGGTACTTCGCCATCTCTCCGCTGCCACAACGCTGCTCACGTGCGGGCAGTGTGTCGAGCATGGCGGTGTCGCACACCACGCCGGCTGGCTGCCAGAAAGCGCCGACCAAGTTTTTACCGGCAGCAAGATTGACACCAGTCTTGCCACCGATGGCAGCGTCGATCATGCCCACCAATGTGGTGGAAACGTGCACCACCCGAATGCCGCGATGCCACGATGCAGCGGCGAAACCCGCAATGTCAGTGACCATTCCCCCACCCACACCAACAACCAAGTCGTTGCGGGTGAGCCCAGCGGCGGCGAACTCTTCGGCCAACCGTTCGATAGTGGCCAAAGTTTTGTGCGCCTCACCGTCACCCACCACGTGCCGTGATACGGCCACTGCAGCAGGCAGATGCGGCGCCACATCAAATGGCAGATGTGCCTGCGTCACGATTGCCACCCGGCGAACGTCGGTCGGGATCAACGTGGCGAGTTCAGACACGGCTCCTCGCCCGACGATCACGTCATAAGACCGCTCGCCAAGGGCCACTCGCACTTTGCGGGTCATGATGTGTGCTCGGCAGTCACTGCATTCATCACGAGCTGCACAACTTCTTTAATCGACTTGCCCGCGGTATTGATACTCACATCTGCCACGCTTGCATACAGCGCCCGCCGCTCGGTATCTAGTGCAACCAACCGGCTGGCTGGATCGCCGTCCAACAATGGACGATGGGCACCGCGACTGGTGCGCTCGCTCAGCGTCGTGGGGTCGGCGTCAAGCCACACCACCATGTCGGCTGCATCTTGCATTGCTTGTCTGTTGACTGCGCTCAGCACCGTGCCACCCGCTGCTGCCACCAACACATCATCGGTTGACGCCAAGGCCGCGGCCAGCGCCTGCGACTCTGCTGCCCGAAACGCTGCTTCGCCATCTTGGGCAAAAATATCGCGCACGGCCTTGCCTGCCATTGCCACCACAGCGTCGTCTGTATCGATAAAACGCATGGCCAAAGCCGATGCGACTTGCCGACCCACTGTGGTTTTGCCCGACCCCATCATCCCGACCAGCACAACTGTGCGCGACGAGAAAGTGCGCGACATGACGCCTAGCGCAGCGACTCGGCAAAGGCGCGGGCATTGCGAACAAACTCGGCAATCGAGTCGCCGCCAAACTTGCGCTGGGCTTCGGCTGCCAACACGAGCGCCACCATGGTTTCGGCAACGACCCCCATCGCGGGCACTGCAGTCACATCGGTGCGCTCTTTGAAACTCACTGTTTCTTGCTTCGACATCACGTCAACGGTTTTGAGTGTCGGACGGTTCAGAGTTGACAGCGGCTTCATGGCTGCGCGCACGACCAGCACTTCGCCAGTGGTCATTCCACCTTCGGTGCCGCCGGCCTTAGATGTTTCGCGGCGATATGCACCACTCGCTTCATCCCAGGTAATGGCGTCGTGGGCCTCGCTGCCGCGGCGGGCTGCACCGGTGAAGCCGTCACCAATCTCTACGCCTTTGACTGCTTGAATGCTCATGATTGATGCGGCGAGCATGCCGTCAATTTTGCGATCCCAGTGCACGTGGCTGCCCAAGCCGACAGGCAGACCGTACGTGAGCACCTCGACGATGCCACCGAGGCTGTCGCCGTCTTTGGCCGCTGCTTCGATTTCGGCAATCATGTTTTGCTCAGCCGCTTTGTTGAAACATCGCACGGGCGACTCATCGATACGAGGCGTGTCGTTGGGGCCCGGTCGATCGGGTGAATCATTCGTCGCGGCACCAAGACCCACCACGTGCGACACGATGTCGACACCAATTTGTTTGAGCAGCAGTTTGGCGAGCGCACCGGCCACAACACGCGCACTGGTTTCGCGCGCACTGGCACGCTCCAGCACGTCGCGAGCGTCGACAAAGTCATACTTCTGCATTCCAACAAGATCGGCGTGCCCGGGTCGCGGTTGCGTCAGCGGCTTTTTGGTTGCACCTGGATGGGGTGACATCTCTTCATGCCAGACATCGCTGCGAAACCATTCGGTGTTTTTGATGAGCACCGCTACGGGTGAGCCGAGCGTGCGTCCATGACGAATTCCGCCGATGAGTTCAATTTCGTCTTGCTCAAACTTTTGGCGTGGCCCGCGACCAAAGCCAAGTCGGCGACGAGCCAGCTCGTCGGCAATATCAGCAACGACAACCGGCAGATTAGAAGGCAAACCTTCAACGATGACGACGAGCGCCTGACCGTGACTCTCTCCAGCGGTCAAGTAGCGCAACATGCGCTTTGAATTCTACCCGTGTCGTTTGGCGAGCTCGGCCAGCGCGGCACCACGCATGAGCGCAACATCTGGCAAGCGACCCAACCACAGTTGCTGTTGGCGGCGCGCTTGAGCACACAGCATGTCGAGCCCGTCAACCACGTTTGCGCCACGGTCTCGGGCGGCCCGCACGAGTGGCGTGTTGAGCGGGTGATACACGGCGTCTAGCACCGTGTGACGACTTGTTAAGACCTGCACGTCAAACGGCAACGCGTCGGGTGCGGTGCCAGAAACGTCGGCCATGCCAACGGGTGTGGTGTTCACGACGGTGGCACAAGCGCCAACGTCGGCCAACACACCCGCAAAGGTGGATTCAGCGCGTGCCGAGTTGCCGACTGCCACGGCGGTTGCCAGTCGCGCCGGCGAGCGATTCACGACCGTGACACGTGCACCGTGCGCTGCCAAAGCTGCGATAACGGCCCGCGCTGTAGCACCGGCTCCAATAACTGCGACCGACGACAAGTCAGCGCCAGCGGCACTGAGCGCGTCGACACAACCGACGCCGTCAGTGTTGTGCCCCACCAGCAGGTTGCCATTGCGCACCACCGTGTTGACCGCACCCACCAACTTGGCTGCAGGGTGAACTTCATCGAGTGCAGCCATCACCATTTCTTTGTGGGGCATCGTGATGGACAAGCCAACAATACCCAAGATGCGCATGGCATCGATTGCTGCAGTCGCATGCTCGGGTTGCACCTCGAACGCTGCATACATCCAGTCGTCGCCGTGGGCGGCAAACGCCGCGTTGTGAATTGCCGGCGACAGACTGTGGCGCACGGGGCTACCAATCACCGCTGCAATCTGGGTGCTCATGGCAAGATTCCTGCTTGTTTGGCCGCAGCAACGTTGATTTCGTGCAGACGATACGAAGTCGAAAACGCATGAGCGCCCTGAGCATCGGCCAACACATAGAACAACAGCTGACACGGCTCGGTTTTCTCGCGACGGTTACGCACCGTGCACAGCGGGTCGTCAGCAGCAGGATTATCGGCCGGGTTGAGTGCCGCAATCAACGCCGCTTCACCAGGGCTAGCAATGGGCGTTGGTGGCAAGCCCTTGCGCAAGTACACGTTGAACGGGCTATCGGCTGCCTTCAGATCAGCAAACTTTGCATCGGGTGCCGCGCCGTAGTAGAGCGCCGCATCAATCTGCAATTCCATGTCGTTGGCGAGACGATTGTGAATCACGCGTGACACCAGGGCCCGCTCTTCGGGCACCTTGACCTCCTTTTCGATGAGCGACGCAATCGTGATGATCTCATACGGAGTAAGACCAAGCCGCTCGGCACCCGCTTCGATGTCGTTAGAGATCGCCCGTGTGCGCATCTCTTCGATCATCCGCTCGATGACGTCTTGTTCGGTCTCGTAGGCCGCAATGCGATACAACGCCGGAAACAACAAACCCTCGTACGACGTCGCGCCGGCGGGGCGAAATGGTGCTGCCAGTGTGTTCGTGGACAGCACGGCATCGACTTCGGCAGCGCTCAAACCTGGGCCGTCGCGCTCGAGCCGGGCGGCAATCTGGGCAACCGTAAAACCTTCTGGAAACACCACGGAGACTTCGACCAATGCGGCTTGAGCTGGTGCACTCTGTTGTTCGTTGCTTTCTACTTGGCTAGCCAAGTCACGCACTTGCCAACCCGCCCAGGCGATGAACACCACCGCCACCGAGGCCAAGCCCAGCAGAATCTGGCGCGAGTATGTGCGCAGATCAGGCAGCATGCCATCAGTGTCCGCCGGATCATCCGGCAACACCGTGTCCCACGGGTCTTCACGCCAGGGCTGTTCGGTGCCGCTCATTATGTGCGATCTGATGTGTTGCGACGATGGTCAATAAAACCTTGCAGCATCACCGCTGCAGCCACTTTGTCCACCACGCGACGACGCGCATCGGCCTTCATTTGCATCTCCATCAACGACCGATCGGCACTGACCGTGGTCAAGCGCTCGTCATGTACGTATACCGGCACGCTGAGCACACTGAGCACACTACGAAGTTGCTCGGCTTCAGCCATGGCACTTTGTGCAGCCGCTGTGGCCTTGCCACTCATATTGAGTGGCAGCCCCACCACCACAGCCTGTGCTTCGTACTCTTCCACCACTCGTCGAATCGCTACGTAATCGTCGTGTTTGGTCTTGCCGCGATTCACCACCTGCAGCGGTGTAGCAACTCGTTCATCTGGGTCACACAAGGCAACGCCAATTCGCTTTGCGCCAAGGTCTAGGCCGAGACAGCGCATTACTACGCGCGCCGGGCCGCTTCAACGGCCTGCGTTGCTGTCGCCAGAGCATCGTCGATGGCTGCAACATTCTTGCCACCAGCAGTGGCGATGTCGCCCTTGCCGCCGCCACCCCCGCCAACTTGCTTGGCAGCATCTTTGATGAGTTCGCCAGCCTTCAGCCCGCTCGTTGGCGCCACAGCAGCCACAAGTGCCACACCACCAGTGTCAGAAACACCACCCAGCACCACAGCCACCACATTGGGCGTCGACCGAATGGCAATTGCCAAATCGCGCAGATCCGCTGGGGCCAACCCGTCGACGCGCGCCACCACTACGCCATCCACCGCTTTAGCAGCGAAGTCACCGGCTCGCGACAACGTTTGTGCCGCTCGCAGTTTCTTTATTTCGTCGCCGAGTGCCTTGGCATTGTCGATGGCGCGTTGTGCCGCGGCCACCACATCGTCTGGTTTGGTTCCCAACACATCGGCCGCGTTGGCCAGCGTGTCGGTGAGGTCCAGCAGATAGCGAATGGCGTTCTCGCCCGTAACTGCTTCGACACGACGAAGGTTGCTGCCGATCGAGCCTTCACTCACGATTTTGATCGGCCCAATATCTCCGGTGGCCGAAACATGCGTGCCACCGCACAACTCGAGCGAGCTGCCAGCCTCGAGCACTCGAACAACGTCACCGTATTTGTCGCCGAAAAATGCGATGGCACCTTTGTCGGTTGCCGCCTGTTTAGACATTTCGTTGGCGCTCACCTGGCTATTGGCGATCACTTCGGAGTTCGCCATTTGCTCGATGCGACGAATCTCAGCAGGCGTGACGGCTTCGTAGTGGCTGAAGTCGAACCGCAGTCGATCAGGCGCCACGAGCGAGCCGGCTTGCTTCACGTGTTCCCCCAGCACCTTGCGCAACGCCCAGTGCAACACGTGGGTGGCGGTGTGATTACGCCGAGTCGCCGCTCGGGCAACACCATCGATCGCAGCGTGCACGGTGGTGCCGGCTGCGAACTGGCCGCGAGTAATGCGCACCAGATGGCGTCGCAACCCGGGGGCAGCAAACGTTGTATCGATTACTTGGGCACTGGCTGAGTCGCCTGTAATCGTGCCGGTGTCGCCAACTTGGCCACCGCTCTCGGCATAAAACGGCGACGCTTCAAGGAACATCTCGAACACCGCCGAGCCGTCATCGTGATCAAACGGCCCAAGCACCTCAATGACCTTGGTGTCGGCAGTGTTGTGGTCGTAGCCAACGAAGTTGGTGGCGCCATGGTTATCGACCAAGGCCTTGTAGATAGCAACCCGTTGTGGGTTAGCGGTGTCGCTCTTGCGAGCGCTCTTGGCGCGTTCTCGCTGCTCGCCCATCTCTTGCTCGAAGCCTGCGGTGTCGACGTCAACGCCACGTTCTGCCGCTATTTCTTGGGTCAGCTCCAGTGGAAACCCGTAAGTGTCATGCAGTTGGAAC
Source organism: Ilumatobacteraceae bacterium (assembly GCA_040401815.1). Lineage (GTDB taxonomy): Bacteria > Actinomycetota > Acidimicrobiia > Acidimicrobiales > Ilumatobacteraceae > F1-60-MAGs027. Next base: position 27,661 of record JBBANT010000006.1, read on the forward strand.
GCAGCCGAACCCGAGATGGATTTTTTCTTGGCGCCAATTTCGTCCTCAAGGATGGTGAGACCATTGCGCAGTGTCGAGCGAAACTTCTCTTCTTCGCGAGTGATGACCCCAAGGATGAAATCGCTGTTGGTTGCCAACTCGGGATACGCCCCTTTCATGATGCCGAGCGAGGTCTCGACTAGCGAAGGCATCACCAGCTTTTCGCATCCCAACAAATAGGCATGCCGCACCGCGCGCCGAATGATGCGTCGCAGAACGTAGCCGCGGCCTTCGTTTGACGGAAACACGCCGTCGTTAATCATCATCATCGACGAACGTGCGTGTTCAGCGAGCACCCGCAAACTAAAACTTGGTCGGTGGTCGTAGTCACCGACGCGATACTCGGCACCCGTGAGGCGCCGACCCGTGTCAACGAGTGGTGCCAGCAGATCGGTCTCCCACACTGAGTCGACACCTTGCACCAAAGTCAAGATGCGCTCAAAGCCGGCACCCGTGTCAATCGACGGCCGTGGCAAGCGGGTGCGTGTGCCGTCTTTGGATTGGTTGTATTGCATGAACACCAGATTCCAAAATTCAAGAAACCGATCACCTGCTGGGTCGTTTAGCGGCCCACCATCGGGCCCAAACGCACTTCCGCGGTCGATATGAATTTCCGAGCACGGGCCACACGGGCCAACGTCGCCCATCTGCCAGAAATTGTCTTTGTCGCCGAGCCGTTGGATGCGCGACATCGGCACCCCAACCACTTCGTGCCAGATTTGTTCGGCCTCGTCATCGCTTTCGTGCACGGTGATCCACAATTGATCGCCGTCAAAACCGAATACCTCGGTGGCGAGTTCCCATCCCCACGGAATGGCTTGTTCTTTGAAGTAGTCACCGAAACTGAAGTTGCCAAGCATCTCGAAGAACACGAGGTGTCGCTTAGTGCGACCTACATCGTCAAGGTCGTTGTGCTTGCCACCTGCCCGCACGCACTTCTGCACACTCACTGCACGATTGAATGGGGCGGTTTCCTCGCCGACGAAGTACGGCTTGAACGGCACCATGCCGGCCACCGTGAACATGATTGTTGGATCAAACGGAATCAAACTTGCCGACGGCACCACTGTGTGCTGTCGATCAGCGAAGAAACCGACGAATGCCTGGCGAAGGTCGTCAGCCGTTTTGATATCGGCGCGGGCCATCGGCTTACTCGAAGAGGTCGTCGCTCGTCGAGTCGCGTTTGCTGCCCGTCGCGCCGTTCACTGTGTCAGAGACCTTGTCTTTTACGGTGATAACCCGATCAACGAGACCGTCAATGAATTGATCAACCGACTCTTTGGTGGCCAAGTGATCGGCTTGGCGACGCAGCCATCCGTAACCGAACAACGCAGCAAGGCCACCGAGCACGAACCAGAAAAGACGACGAAACATGAGTGCCCTAATCGTATCGGCGCGGCGGTATCACTGAGTCGTGCGGCGAGCTCCCGTCGCGTAGATGTTGTGGAACTTCGATTGATGCGCCACCCAACAACGCGGCTTGCGCTGCATCGATGGCGTCAACGACGCCCCGACTCTTTGGAGCACGGGCCAGATGCATTACGGCGTGCGCGAGGTTGTAGCGCGCCTCGGGCAACCCGACATGTTCGACTGCACTGGCTGCTGCGATGGCCACACCAAGTGCAGTGGCATCGGCCAGCCCGATGTCTTCGCTGGCGAACACGATCAAGCGCCGGGCCATGAATCGCGGGTCGTCGCCGGCTTCAATCATGCGCGCCAACCAGAACAATGCTGCTTGTTCATCAGAGGCCCGCATGCTCTTGATGAGTGCCGACACCACGTCGTAGTGGTCATCGCGGCCATAACGCAATGCACTGGTCGACAATGCGGCTTCGGCGTGGGCCAACGAAACATGTTTGTCTTTCGCCAAGGCGATGGCAACTTCTAGTGACGTCAACGCCTGACGCCCGTCCCCGCCGCATCGTTGCACGATGAGCGCGCAAGCCTCTGGCGCTAAGGTTGCCGATTCAACTGCTGCACCGCGCTCTAACAATTTGCTGAGGTCATCATCACCCAGCACCTCGAGCCGCAACAAAGTTGACCTGCTGCGTAATGGTGCATTCACTTGGAAGAACGGGTTCTCAGTCGTGGCACCAATCAGTGTGATGAGCCCAGCCTCAACTGCAGGCAGCAGCGAATCCTGCTGAGTCGCGTTGAAGCGATGAATCTCATCGACAAACACGATGGTGCGTCGACCGTTCTGGCCGAGCCGATCGCGGGCTGCATCAATCACCTCGCGCACGTCTTTGACCCCCGATGTCACCGCCGAGAGTCGCACAAACTCACGACTGGTGACGGTGGCGATGACTTCAGCAATGGTGGTTTTGCCGGTGCCTGGCGGGCCCCACAAGATGATCGAGCTCAGCCGATCTGACTCGATCAATCGGCGCAGCGGGCCATCAGCACCCAACAGGTGGGATTGACCAACGATGTCGTCGAGCGTGCGCGGGCGCAACCGTGCAGCCAGCGGCGCCTGATCGCGTAGCACCTGCAGCGCGGCCTGCGTGAATAAATCCACCGCTGGCGTCTAGTTCGCTGGTTTGGGCAGGGTTCGCAAACCGAGTTCAAGCAACTGATTGGCTTCGACTGGCCCAGGTGCATTGGTCATCGGGTCAAGACCTGATTGCGTCTTGGGGAATGCGATGACTTCGCGAATGTTTTCTTCGCCAGCCAAGATGGCCACCAGACGATCGATACCGAAAGCAAAGCCACCGTGCGGTGGTGCACCATATTTGAAGGGCTGCAAGAAGAAGCCAAATTTGCGGTCGGCCGTTTCGTCATCGATGCCCAAGAGTTGAAACACGCGACGCTGCAACTCGGGCTCGTGGATTCGAATCGAACCCGAGCCGAGCTCCCACCCGTTGAGCACGAGGTCGTAAGCCAGCGCCCGCACATTGAGCGGGTCGGTCTCCATTTTGGCCAAGTCGTCTGGGTGTGGATGACAAAACGGATGATGACCAGGTTGAGGCTTCTTGGTGGTTGGGTTCACACCGACAAAGAGAGGAAAGTCCACCACCCACACGTATCGGTACGGGCCTTCGTGTACGGGCGGTCGAGCAATGTCGTTGCGCAACGTGCCCAACACACTGCAAGTGGTGCTCCACTCATCGGCAACGAGCAACAGCAAGTCACCAGTGGTTGCACCAAGCGCTGCAACGAGCGCAGACTTTTCTGCATCAGAGAGAAACTTGGCCACCGGCGACTCGAGTGCCCCACCGTCGCCAACTTTCATCCACACCAAGCCCTTAGCCCCACTTTGCTTGGCCCGATCGGTGAGTTGGTCGAGTTTGTTGCGACCCATCGCAGCAGCCTCGGGATACGTGGCGGCATCGACGCACAACCCCTTGATCGATCCGGCCGTAGCGAAGGCCTTGAATTCGGTGGCGGCGAACACCGCAGTGAGCTCGACGAGCTCGAGCCCAAACCGCAAGTCGGGCTTGTCTGAGCCAAAACGATTCATGGCATCGAGCCAGGTGATTTGTTCGATCGGTGGCGGTGTGACACCCGTGGCCGCATGGGCTGCGGCCAACACCGCCTGAGAGATGGCGCTCAAGACGTCTTCTTTGTCAACGAAGCTCATCTCGGCGTCGAGTTGGGTGAACTCGTACTGCCGATCAGCGCGAAGATCTTCGTCACGCAAACAACGTGCGATCTGGTAATAGCGATCCATGCCCGCCACCATGAGCAACTGTTTCCACAACTGTGGCGATTGCGGCAAGGCATAAAACGAACCGGGTTCCTTACGGGACGGCACCAAAAACTCGCGCGCACCTTCAGGTGTCGACGGCATGAGCAGTGGGGTTTCGACTTCGACGAAACCCTGATTCTCCATCGC
>JBBANT010000006.1:31634-34541 GCA_040401815.1 Ilumatobacteraceae bacterium
TCGACGGCATGAGCAGTGGGGTTTCGACTTCGACGAAACCCTGATTCTCCATCGCCGTTCGAATGGCAGAGTTGACGCTGGCCCGCAAGCGCAGGTTGCGTTGCATGCGTTCGCGACGCACGTCGAGATATCGGAACTTCAATCGAATGTTTTCGTCAACATCATCGGCTCGCTGGTCGATGGGAAACGGTGGCGGCTCAGCCGAATTCAACACCGTCAACGTGCAATTAGTGAGCTCAACTTCGCCAGTCGGCAAGTTTGTGTTCACGGTGCCGGCCGGGCGCGCCGTCACCGTGCCAGTGATCTGCACGACCCATTCGCTGCGGGCATCGGCCCCGTCGTCAATAACACACTGTGTGACGCCCGAGAAGTCACGCAGATCGATGAATGCGAGTTTGTCGCCATGCTCGCGACGGCGAGACACCCAACCTGCCAAGGTCACCGTGGCACCAACATGGGATGCATTGAGTTCGCCACAGAGGTGGGTGCGCAGGGTGGTGGATGTGGTCATACAGATGTGGTCTTACAAGTTAGCCGTGCAATGCTTGGCGCACTTGTGCAATGAGAGCATCTCGTTGCACGATGTGTTGCGAACCACCCTCCATGGTACGGATGATCGCAGTCTTGGCTGCCGCTTCATCTTCACCGATGATGATTGCCAACCGGGCTCCGGCGCGATCTGCGGATTTCATCTGTGCCTTCATGCTGCGGGCGTCGTAGGCGCGATCGGTGCCGATGCCCGCGGCGCGCAATTCGGCGCACACTGCACCGGCATGTGTGCCGCCCGTGGCATCAACCACGAACACGTCCACCCGCCCAGGCGGCGGTGCGAACACGCCTTCGGCATCACAAGCCAAGAGCGTGCGGTCCAGCCCAAGTGCAAAGCCGATGCCTGGTGTGTCTGGCCCTCCAAGTTCGGAGACCAAGCCGTCGTAACGACCACCGCCACCGATTGCAACATGCGCTGCCGACAGTGCCGTGGATACAAATTCAAAAGTGGTGCGCCGGTAGTAATCCAAACCGCGCACCAAGCGGTCGTCAACGATGAAGCCCACCCCAGCTGATAACAGCGCCGATTGCACATCTACGAAGTGCGCAGCTGCCTCGTCACTCAGGTGATCTGCCATTTTCGGGGCTGCAGCAATCAATGCGGCGTCCTCTTTGCGCTTGCTGTCAAGCACTCGCAATGGATTGCGCTCGAGCGTGGCGCGACTTTCAGCTGACAGTGCGTCGATGTTGGCCGAAAAATGCGTGCGCAAAGCAACTGCGTAACGGTCTCGATCACCTGAATCACCGAGTGAGTTCACTGACAACTGCACACCTTGCAAACCGAGGCGGCGATAAAACTCGACGGCTAAACCAATGACTTCGGCATCGAGTTGCGGGTCGTCAACACCCAGAACCTCGATACCTACTTGATCGAATTGGCGATAGCGACCCTGCTGTGGTTTTTCGTAGCGAAAATTTGGGCCGGCGTACCACACCTTCCACGGCGTGACCGGTCGATGTTCTACGAATGCCCGACAAACACTGGCAGTTTGCTCGGGCCGCAACGCCACTCGGCGGCCGCCTTTGTCTTCAAAGTCATACATCTCTTTGGTAACAATTTCCGTGGTCTCGCCCACTCGCAGAAACACTCCGAGGTCTTCAAACATTGGCGGAATGATGTGCGCAAAACCCGCTAACTCGACAACGTCGGCAAACGTTTGTTGAAACTGCCGCCATCGCGGGGCGTCTGGGGCAAGGATGTCACGGGTGCCCGGGCTGGTAGCAAACGACGGCACGAGCCAAGGTTAGTTCGCAGATGGATGCGAAGAACCGATATCCGCTGTATCTGGTGCACCAGGCAACAAGCGGTACGCGTCATACACACCATCGATGTTCTTGATGATGCGCAACATCGCCTGCAGGTGGTTGGGGTCAGAAAACTCGAACTCAAATCGCATCCTCGCTACACGGTCTGACCCAGTTTGGGTAGTGCACGAAACGATGTTGACGCGCTGATCCGACAGGGCGTTGGCGACATCGCGCAATAGTCGTGTGCGATCGAGGGCCACGACTTCGACGGCAGCCACGAACGTGTCGTCGGCCGACAGCCCTGCCCATTCCACATCAATGATGCGCGCCGACTGCTCGCTCATGAGTGACAACGCATTGGCGCAATCCACACGATGCACGGTCACCCCGCGACCGCGCGTGATGAAGCCCATGATGTCGTCACCCGGCACCGGAGTGCAACACTTTGATAGCCGCACCAAGATGTCGTCGAGCCCTTCGACGTATACCGAATTCTTCGTTCGCGCCGCACTCGACCGAGTGCGCATAGCCGGCATCGCTGCGAGTTCACCCGACGAATCTGGTGACCGCAATGCCTCGACTAGCCGTGCCACGAGTGCTCGCGCCGGAACCTTCTTCTGCCCGATTGCTGCCAGCAAACCGTTGAGGTCGCCATAGCCCAGCGATGCAACTTCGGCCGCCAACTCGGGCGAGCCCTCCATGCGCCGCATCGACAACCCGACCCGGCGTAGTTCTTCGACGAATTCGTCGTGGCCTTCATCAACCATGTCCTCGAGTTGCTCACGAGTCCACCACTGTTTGATCTTGTTCTTAGCTTTTGTCGACGCGACGAACTCCAACCAATCCTGTGACGGCCCGGTGCCTTGCGCCTTCGAGGTGAGAATTTCACACGTGTCGCCAGAGGCCAACTGATAACTCAGCGCCACGAGTCGACCGTTAACTCGCGCGCCGACGCACGAATGACCCACCTCGGTGTGCACGGCATAGGCAAAGTCAACCGGCGTGGCTTGCAAGGGCAACGACACCACACGACCTTTGGGGGTGAAGACGAACAGCTCGTCTTGTTCCAAGTCAGTCTTTAAGCCCTCCAAGAATTGACGCGGGTCAGAC
>JBBANT010000006.1:34641-43577 GCA_040401815.1 Ilumatobacteraceae bacterium
CTCGTCTTGTTCCAAGTCAGTCTTTAAGCCCTCCAAGAATTGACGCGGGTCAGACACTTCGCCCTGCCAGTCGATGATGCGATTCAACCATTCCACTTCTTGCGGAGTTGCTGCATCTTTATATGCCCAGTGCGATGCCACTCCCCATTCGGCGCGTTGGTGCATGTCACGCGAACGAATCTGTACTTCGATGGTCTTGCCATCTGGGCCGATGACGGTGGTGTGCAAACTTTGGTACAAGTTGAATTTCGGCATCGCGATGTAGTCCTTGAAGCGCCCGACTACCGGCTTCCAGTGTCCGTGAATCACACCAAGTGCCCCGTAACAATCGCGCACGTCATCAACCACGATGCGAATGGCCATCAGATCAAAAATGTCATCAAACTCGCGCCCTTTTTGCACCATCTTTTCGTAGATGCTCCACAAGTGTTTGCCGCGAGACGTGAGCTCGGCTTTGATTTTTACGCCAACCAACATTTTGTCGACTTGGCCAAGCACGCGTGCCAAATACACATTGCGCTCGGGCGCCCGAGTCGAGACAAGATGTTCAACCTCGGCATAACGCTTGGGAAACAGCGCTGCAAAGGACAAGTCTTCAAGCTGCTGTTTGATTTCTTGCATGCCGAGCCGATGCGCAAGTGGCGCATAAATATCGAGGGTCTCTTGGGCGACGCGTTGTTGTTTGTCAGGCGAACTAGATGCCAGCGTGCGCATGTTATGCAACCGATCAGCCAACTTGATGATGAGCACCCGCAGGTCGCGCGCCATCGCCACCAACATTTTGCGCATGGTGGCTGCCTGTTGCGCTTCTTGCGAATCAAACTGCAGGCGGTCGAGCTTGGTTACGCCATCGACAATGCTGGCAACTTCGTCACCAAAAATCTCGGAAATCTCCGCCAAGGTAAGTTCGGTGTCTTCTACCGCATCGTGCAAGAGCGCTGCGATGATCGAGGCCTCATCCAATCCAATGTCGGCAACCACGCTGGCCACAGCAACTGGATGCGTGATGTACGACTCCCCCGTGGTGCGGGTCTGGTGACGATGCGCTTCACGCGACATGTCATACGCACGATTGATCGGCGAAACCGAACCCTTGGGGTGGCGCCGCTTATACGCCGCTAGCAATGGGGCAAGTTCGTGTGATGTCGCAGCCTGATGGCGCCGCCACGGCAACACCCGCGAACCAGAAGCCATAGGCCAAGCCTACGAAGCAGGGTCGGGAGTTATCGGCGGCGGCGTTTGCGTGGGCGAGGCGGATGCGTCAACGCATTGCCGACAGTGCGTTTGGCCACACTTGAGTCGCGCAAAGTTGCGCCGTCGGCTGCGGCTTTTTGAGCCGCGCGTGTCGTGGTGTGCTCATAGAGAGCGGCCATTTCAGCGCCATGAGCCACTTCGTTCACCAAACCGGCATATTTGGCTTCGCGATTTTTCAGCACCGCCAATAGTGGCGTGGCGATGAAGATTGATGAATAGGTGCCGGTCAACATGCCCACCAGCAACGCAATTGCAAATTCCTGCAGGTTGTTCGCACCAAGGATGAACGACCCGACGACAAGCAGCGAAACCACCGGCAACGCCGACGACAACGTGGTATTAAGCGAGCGCGCCAGCACCTGGTTGGATGACACATTCACGATGTTGCCCATCGACATTGCAGACGAAGAAAAACGTTTGATGTTCTCCCGCACTTTGTCGAATACCACCACCGTGTCGTAAAGCGAATAACCGAGAATTGTCAGAAACGCCACGACTGTCGCCGGCGTAACTTCGAAGCGAAAAACGGCGTACAGCCCGACCGATACCAGCACGTCGTGAGCCATGGCCACGATGGCAGCAGCGGCCATCTTCCATTCGAATCGCCAGGCGATAAACACCGACACCAATACAAAGAACACCAGCAAAGCCCGAATCGACTTGATGGTGATGCTGCGCCCCCACGACGAGCTCACCGCGGCCACGCTCACTTCTTGCACCGGCAGCCCAGCTTTTTCGGCAATCGCTGTTTGTACGGTCACACGCACAGCAGGGCTCTGATCGCCGACTTGCACTCGAATGCGCTCTCCGTCGGCACCCTGCAGCGTTTGTAATTTTGCATTAGACGTTTCGATGTCGTTTGCTTCGAGCACCTCACGCACTGCATCCACATTCAACGTGGCGGTAACTGGTGACTCCCACGCGACACCACCACGGAAGTCAATCCCCAGATTCAAACCACCGAGAATGAGCGCCACCACCGAGACCACGAGAAATGCCACCGACACAACGAAGGCTGGTTTGCGCTTGCCGTAATAGTCGACCGTGGTCTCGCCGCGATACAGCCGACCGAACCCTGTGCCGATACTCATGCGATGGCCTCGGCATCCTTGCGTGGCTTAATACCGAGCATGGAACGAGTTGACATGAACTTACTGCGAGCCAAGAGCAACATCGCCGGGCGCGTAAAGAACCACACGATCATCACGTCGGCCAGCGTGGCCAATCCTAGGAAGAATGCAAATCCACGCACCGAGCCGACAGTCAACCACCACAACACGGCGGCAGCTAAAAACGAAACTGAGTCGGCGGCCAAGACGGTTTGCCATGCGCCTTCAAAACTGCGCTGGGCAGAGTTGCGCAGCGTGCGACCTGATGCGAGTTCGTCCTTCAGCCGCTCAAAGAACACAATGTATGAGTCAACAGCAATACCGATCGACACGATGATGCCTGCAATACCCGACAAGGACAACGCCAAACCGTTGGTTTTGGAAAGATAGGTAATGATCGAAAACTGAATGCTGATCGACACTGCGAGACCGACGAACACGATGATGGCCACGAATCGGTAATACGCCAGCATCAGCAAAAACACCAAGACCAAGCCGACCAAACCCGAAATGAGCGCTGCACGCAGCGAGTCGCTGCCCAGCGTTGGCGACACGGTCTGCACCTGTGATACGGCAAACTTCACGGGTACGGCGCCGAACTCGAGCACTCTGGCCAAGTCGCGGGCATCTTGCTCGGTGAAATCCCCAGTGATCTGCACTTCGCCACCTGAGAAAACTGCTTCTTGCACCACAGGGGCAGAAATGACTTCACCGTCGAGCACGATGGCGATTTGGGCGCTGGGGCAAGTGACATCGCGGCTAAAGCAGCGTGACGTAAGCGCATTCCAGACATCGGCACCTTCTGCGCCATTGCGAAGTTGCACCACCACAGACCAATTAGCACCTTGAATGTTGGCTTGGGCATTGTTTTCAAACACCAGTCCAGTGGCAGCAACCGGGCCAACAAGATATGCAAAACCATCGCGACCAAGCAGCACTTCACTGCCCGGCGGAAGTTCGGACTGTGCTGCTGCATCAACTGGTGTTGCATCAGCTGGCGTTGCCGCAACTGTCGTCTCAGTAGAGATAGTCGTGTCAGTCGCCACCGTCGTATCGGTCGGAATCGTCGTATCCACCATCACTCGCCCGCCGCGCGACTCACCAGGGCCGCCCTCGGTTGGCACGCTTGTTTCGGTTGGCAAGCTTGTCTCGGTTGTGGGTGTCGTTTCCACTTCGCCCGCTGTCGGGTCAACGCTGCCCGATTGCAACACGGGTCGCAACTGCAAGTCGCCTGTGCGCCCCACGATGTCAAGTGCACGCTGCTGGTCCTTTACTCCTGGCAGGTTCACCACAACGGTGTCGCCCTGGCGAATAATCTCGGGCTCGGCTACACCAATTGCGTCAACGCGCGAACGAATGATCTCGACTGCTACCTCAAGCGCAACAGCGTCGTATTCACCCTCAGGTTGCAACGTAATTGACGCACCACCTTGCAAGTCGAGACCGAGCGAAGGAGTGTCACCACTTGCGACCGTCAAGCCGACCGAAACCACGGCGACGAGCAGAATGCCAATCAGCGACGCAAGTAGTCGACGATTCATATAGTCACGCGCAACATTGTTTAACGAGACGCCCCAACAACTTCGGCTAACGCCAGGTTGTTATTGCTTGTCCTTGGTTGTGTCCGAGTCGGCGTTCGTGTCCGAGTCGGCCTTCTTCGACTTTTTCGATGCCTTGGCTGCCTTGGGCACCACGATCGGCGTGCCGTCCAGATTGACGCGACTGCCAACGGAACCCTTCATTACCTGCACCTGTACCCCGTCGGCGATTTCTACCCACAAGTAACGGTCTTCGATGCCGGTTACCACACCGAGGATGCCGTTGGTCAACAGCACGGAGTCATTGACTTGAATGGCCCCTTGTAGCGCGGCGGCTTCTTTCGTGCGCTTGCGCTGTGGACGCAGCAGTAAGAAATACATCACTGCGAAGATAAGGACCAAAGGGAGCAATCCAAGGATTCCCCCGCCCGACGAACTTGTGGTGTCTTCGGCGGCAATTATGAGGTTGAACATGGCAACTGACACTACCGTCGCACTAGGCCCAGACGTCTAGCACTTGTTTTCGGAACGCGCTGAACGTGCCTGCCAAAATCGCACTTCGGGCCTGGCTCATAAGTGCAATGGTCCATGCCAGATTGTGCAATGACACCAATCGCGAAGCAGTCGGCTCACCCACCTGAAACAGATGTCGCAGATAACCCCGCGAATGCACCGCACACACTGCGCACCCGCAAGTGTCGTCGATGGCGCCATTGTCATCGGTGAACTCAGCCCGCTTCAGATTCACCCGACCCTGCGACGTGAGGGCCGTGCCGTGGCGACCGAGTCGCGTTTGCAAGACACAGTCGAATTGATCAACACCCAAACCGATGGCTTCAATCATTGACGCCGGATCACCAACACCCATCAGGTAACGCGGCTGGTCAGTGGGCAACTCGGCCAAAGCCGCAGCGAGTGCTGGCAGCATCTGTTCGCGCGTTTCACCAACCGACAACCCACCGATGCCATAGCCGTCAAAATTGAGGGCTGAGATTTGTTGAGCGCTTTCACGCCGCATAGTTTCGCTCACGCCACCTTGCACAATGCCAAACAGCGATTGGTCGGTGCGCTGATGCACCGCCCGCGCTCGCGCAGCCCACATGGTGGTGCGACGCAGTGCTTCATACACCACTTCATCCGTCGATGGCAGTGGTGGGCACACATCAAGCACCATCTGAATGTCGGCGCCGAGTTTTTCTTGAGTGTTCACTGCCGACTCGGGGGTGAAGCGATGCTTGCTGCCGTCATAGGTTGACGCAAACGTCACGCCGTCATCGTCAACATCGGGCTTGAGCGAAAACACCTGGAAGCCACCCGAGTCGGTGAGTGTCAAACCCTTCCATCCAGCAAACGCACCAACACCACCGAAGTGCGCCACCGTGTCGGCGCCAGGGCGCAGCATGAGGTGATACGTATTGCCCAACACAATCTGGGCACCAAGTTGTTCATAGTCGCTGGCGCTCAGATATTTGACCGCACCGCGGGTTCCCACTGGCATGAACGTGGGCGTTACATACGTGCCCCGCGCCAGGGTGACGATGCTGGCACGCGCGGCGCCATCAACAGCACTCACGTCTGCGTGGGCACGAAACATCGTCGTCAGGCTAGGCGTGATAACGGTCGAGCAGCATCGCATCGCCGAACGACAAAAAGCGGTAATCGTGCTCGATGGCATGGGCATACAACCGTCGCCAGCGTTCGCCGACAAACGCATCGATCATCAACAACAACGTGGTGCGAGGCATGTGAAAGTTGGTGAGCAACACATCCACATGCTGAAACGAAAACCCACGGGTGATGAACAAATTCGTGCGCCCCGAAGCTTGGCCTGTGGCCCCGAACGACTCGAGCGCACGAGTGGCCGTGGTGCCGATGGCCACCACACGTTTTGCTGAACTCACCGCTTGCTGCGTCTCGGCGGGCACGTGATACGACTCGCTATGGATGACGTGTTCGAGTGGGTTATCAACGGTGACTGGCGCAAACGTGTCGAGCCCCACTACCAGTTCGACCGAAACGACGGGGACGCCCTGCGCGCGGACCGCGGCGAGCAGTTCGGGGGTGAAATGCAGACCGGCGGTGGGGGCTGCTGCAGATTTCGGATCGCGGGCGTACACCGTTTGATATCGGTTCGCATCGCCTAAGCGCTGCGAGATGTATGGCGGCAGCGGCATTTCACCCAAACGCTCGATGAGCGGATCCACATCGGCGACAACGAATTCCACGCGGAAGGTGTCGCCTTGAGAGCCGCGGCCCTGCACGCTCAACACTGGAGCACCGTCACCATCGTGCAGCACCTCGCCTGGCTTCATTTTTCTCCCGGGGCGAACGAGTGCCTCCCACACCCGATGAGTGGCATCAAGCGACTCGAGCAAGAGCACTTCGACTGCCCCACCGGTGGCACGCACCAAGTGCAACCGGGCCGGCAGCACTTTGGTGTCGTTCACCACTAGCACATCGCCCTCACATAGCAGCTGTGCAAAGTCGCGCATGACTGCATCGCGTGGCGCACCCGACCCTTGGTCGACTAGCAGTCGCGCCGAGTCGCGTGGCTCGATGGGTGTCTGAGCAATGAGTTGCTCGGGCAGTTGGTAGTCGATGTCAGCGAGTTGCATTACCCGTTGCATCACGCGCCAAAGAGGCGGTGCAGCCGCAACTTGGTGCCCACCCACACGGCAAAAGCAACGACCACTAAAAACACGATGCCCGAAACTGCGAACGCTTGTGTTCCCGAAAGCAGCACTCCTACGGTGCAACCCAATGCCGTAAGCGAACCCCAACCAAGCAGCACGCCGCCAACGAGGGCGGTGACCGAGTTGCCAATTGTTGGCTTTTGCATCTTGAAGCGTCCACCACCGACGGCTGCTGCCAGCGAGGCTGCGACGAAGCCGATGACCAGCCAGCCGTTGTTGGTGATGGCTGTCGTCACCAGTGCCACGCAGCCGCGCATCATGTCGATGCCGTGGAGCACCTCGGGCAGGGCGTTTTGTGCATCCAAATAGCTGCGACTCAGAGTGCTGAGTTGCGAGGTGACTCCCAACGGCGTGGTGCGCAAATACGCAGCGATGCCGATACCACCCACGATTGCCCCGGTTGCCACCGGCGACCAGCGACGCACAAGGACGAGTTCATAAACGTCACGGAGGCTCGACAATTTATGCGCACCGTTTGGATGCGTGGTGTCGTCGGGTGAGCGATCCCATTTCACGAGCAATGCCGCAACGACGATCGCAACGAGCAGCAGGATGAGCAACGACCCGGAATATCCGAACCAGCGCGGCAACCACAAGACGGGGCTTTCACTCACCTGTTCGAGATACAAGGCGTTCCAAGTAAAGAACCCGAGACCGAAACCAATCAACGAGCCAAGCAGCGCCGGAACCGCCCGCAAATATCCTTGGCCAATGCGATAGAGGTGTCCACTGATGCACGCCCCAGAAAGCACCATGCCGATTCCGAAGGCAAAGGCCCCGGCCACGAGCGGCAAGCTCACTGGCGAAATGTGCGCAGCTGGTGGCAAACCTTCACCCTTCGGGTTCGGCAGATACAAACTAAACAAGAGCGCATACCCAATCGCGCCGACGGCAATCGCTGTAACGATGGAGTTCAACTGGCGCGTTTTGCGCTCTTCAAAGGCCTCACGAAACAAACAGAAAAAACAAAAACGGCCTCGCTCGAATGCCAAGCCAAGTGCCGCACCGATCAGCAGCGAGACCGGCGCGTTCGGATCGACGGTGTCGTTGCTTGCCAACCAGAACGCAAGCACCAGCAACCCAGCCAAGGAGCCGAGTGCGAACCAGACCGACCGAAGACTGTTGGCTGCGACATTCATCCCAGCCAACAGTCTTGCGGATTCTTCGCGATGATTCGCGACGAACTCAGCCCTTACCCCAAACCGTGCCGGTGGGGTTGGCGATTGGCACACCGACTGAGTTGCCGTATTCGGTCCACGAACCGTCATACAGCTTCACCTCGTAGCCCAGAATTTCGCTCAGCACGAACCACGTGTGGGCAGCGCGCTCACCGATGCGGCAGTACACCGTGATCTTCTTTTTGCCATTGATGCCTTTGGCGTCATAGATGGCCTTCAACTCGGCAGCTGGACGGAACGTGCCATCTGGTGCCACAGCAGCAGTCCAAGGAATGTTTTGCGCACCTGGGATATGCCCAGCTCGAATGGCCAATTCTTGGAAGCCTGCTGGAGCAAAGATCTTTCCACTGAACTCGTCAGCCGAGCGAATGTCGACCAGCTTGGTCGTGCGGTCCACCTTGGTTGCGATCTTCACAACATCAGCCAGACGTGCTCGCAAGTTGGTGTTGGCCGCCGTAGCAACGAAATTGCCGGCGCGCAGCGTAGGAACGGCGGGCGACAGTGCGCGACCATCCTTCACCCACTTGTCGCGGCCACCGTTCAAGATGCTCACATCAGCGTGACCGTAGGTGCGGAAAATCCACACACCCCAGGCTGCGAACCAATTGTTCTTGTCGCCGTACAACACCACTTTTGTGTCTTTGTTGATTCCCGCAGCTCGTGCCGCTTGTTCGAATTGGGCCTGGCTCGCAATGTCGCGATTGATGGGGTCCACGAACTCGGTGTGCCAGCGGAAGTTGACTGCATTCGGGATATGACCCTTTTCGTACACACCAGGGTCGGTGCTTACTTCGATGATGCGCACCTTCGGGTTGTTCAAGTTTGCTTCCAACCAAGCCGCTTCTACGATCGTGGCACGGGGGGTCTTGGCTGCTGCGGTGTGGTTCGCCGCTTGGGCTGCCGATGGCACGATCAGGGCAATCAATGGGACCACCAGCCAACGCAACGCGGTGCGCTTGGCAGAGGTGAGTGTGAGGTTTGACATGAGGATTTCTGCTTTCTTGAGGTGAGGAATTGATGCGAAATCAATTCCGACTTGTTTGGTCGGCTTTACCATAATCAGCCGTGGGCCGAAATGCAACTTATTTGGTCAACAATTGCCAGAAGCAGTAAAACTGGCCCAAACAGCAGGGCTAGAACAACAGGGCTAAAACAGCACGTCTA
>JBBANT010000006.1:43677-52219 GCA_040401815.1 Ilumatobacteraceae bacterium
AGCACGTCTAGAACAGTTCCGGCGAGCGATCGGGCGGAGTCAGGCCCAGATGCTCATACGCCGCGGTGGTGGCCACCCGGCCCCGCGGCGTGCGCGCCAACAAGCCTTCACGAATCAAAAACGGCTCATAGACGTCTTCGATGGTTTCGGTCTGCTCACTGACTGCGATGGCCAACGTCGACAACCCCACCGGCCCACCACCGAAGCGCTCGCAGATGATCTGTAGCACCGAGCGATCCACTTTGTCGAGCCCCAAGCGGTCGACACCAAACACTCGCAGCGCTTCGTCGGCAACGGCTGCCGTCACTGCCCCACTGTTGCGCACCTGGGCAAAGTCGCGCACGCGGCGCAGCAACCTGTTGGCGATGCGGGGCGTGCCCCGTGAACGCGAAGCAATTTCGTGGGCTGCATCGTGATCGATGGCGACATCCAAAATGCCAGCGGCTCGCTGCACGATTTGGCGCAGTTCATCGGGTTCGTAGTACTCGAGCCGCGTGACCAACCCAAAGCGGTCGCGCAGTGGCCCGGTGATCATGCCCGTGCGTGTGGTGGCGCCAATCAACGTGAAGCGCGGCAACGTGAGGCGAATCGATGATGCTGCTGGGCCCTTGCCAACGACGATGTCGATTTGAAAATCTTCCATGGCCGGATACAGAATTTCTTCGACCACCCGCGACAAGCGATGTACCTCATCAATGAACAGCACGTCGCGCTCTTCGAGCTTGGTGAGAATCGCCGCCAGATCCCCGGCGCGCTCTAAGGCGGGGCCCGAAGTGACATGGAACTTGGCTCCCATTTCGGCCGCCACGATGCCGGCCATCGTGGTCTTACCCAAGCCGGGCGGCCCCGCGAGCAACAGGTGGTCGGCTGCTTCGTTGCGCTGACGGGCTGCTTCGAGCACGATTGCTAGATGTTTTTTGAGTTCTTGCTGACCCACGAAATCTGCCAACTTGCGCGGCCGCAATGCGCTATCGGTGCGCTGGTCGTGGTCGTCGCGAGCAATCGGGTCGACGAATTCTTCACGCACGACGTGCCCCCAACAAACTCAGCGCTTCTCGCAACATGGTGGCTGCATCGTCGCTGAGCGTTAGTTCGCGCAGAACGGCACGAATTTCGGTGTCGTCATACCCCAATCCAGCCAATGCGTCACGCACGTCGCTCATTCCACCGGCACCGCGCTCGCCCACGGCACGCGGCTCGTCGATGGTGGGCAGGTTCAGGCGGTCTTTCAATTCCAACAGCAACCGCTCGGCTGTTTTTTTACCCACACCCGACACGGTCGTGAGCCCAGCCACATCGCCCGCCAACACAATGTCGACCAGCGCCCGCGGTGAATGCGTGGCCAAGATTGCCATCGCCAGCGAGGGCCCAATGCCGTTGGTGTCGATGAGCACTTCAAATGTGCGTCGCTCGTCGCGATCCAAGAAGCCGAACAACGACTCGGCATCGTCACGCACATGGTGGTGTACGTGCAAAAACGCTTCGGTTGTCGGCTCGAGTTCACCGAGTGTGCGCGGCGTAACACTCACCACATAACCGACACCGGCAACTTCGAGCAGCACGGTCGAGTCGCTCATGCGCTCGAGCACGCGTCCACGCAGTGAACCGATCATTGTGATCGTGCTCCGGCCACGCTGCGGGCAAACGGTTCGCTAGCGATATGACACAGCGCGAGCGCCGCAGCGTCGGCTGCGTCGGCAGGTGTTGGCAAGGTGCGCAATCCGAATCGCAGTTGCACCATGCGCGCGATGTCGTCTTTGCTTGCTGCACCAAACCCGGCGACTGCACTCTTTACTTGTGTTGGGGTGTATTGCACGACGCGACAACCACGCAAGGCTGCTAACGCCAACACCACGCCGCTCACTTGCGCCACACTCATCGCTGTGCGGGTGTTGTGTTGAAAGAACACTCGCTCGACAGCCACTGCCGTTGGTGCAAACTCATCAAACAACGCCAGCAGATCGGTCTGGAGTTGGGCCAAACGCAACGGCAATTCTTCGTCAGGCGACGTGGTCAACACGCCGAGTGTACGCAGCGCCGGCTGGGCCGTGGCATGGGCACCTGGCTGCACGATGGCGTATCCGCAGCGAGTCAACCCAGGGTCGATACCCAGCACCAAGCCAGCCGACGAGCTGCTCTGCGAGGCATCGTTGGACCCTTGATGGGGGGCGAACATATGTTTGATTCTAGCCGATGGCGGTGATGGCATCGACCAATTCTTTAACCGGCCGATAGGTGACCCCGACGACCGCCCGATGGGCGTAGCGAATCACGCCCTGGGCGTCAAGCACAAAGACGCTGCGCCGCGGCAGGTTCATGAGGCCCAACACGTCATAGGCCCGATGCACCGCTTTGTCGACATCAGACAGCAACGGAAAGCCAAAGCCGTGTTTGGCTGCAAACTTTTCGTGACTCGCCACATCTTGGGCCGAGATGCCGATGACCTGGGCTGACAACCCGGCGAACTGGGTCAGCTCGTCGTTGTAGGAGCACAGCTGTTTGGTGCATACCGGGGTGTTGTCTCCCGGATAAAACACCAGCACCACCGGTGCACCGCGCAGTTGGGCGAGTGAGTACGAGCGCCCGCCAGTGCCTGGCAGGGTGAAATCGGGGGCCGCATCGCCCACACCAACTGTTTTGCTCATACCGTCACCGTAGCCCACTGCCCCGTCATGACGCAGCTGCTTCGAGCAGTTCTTCAGAAATATCAAAGTTGGAATACACATCCTGCACGTCGTCGTGCTCTTCGAGGTCATCCAGAATTTTGAGAATCGCTTTTGCCACACCCACGTCGGTTACGGCCACGGTCTGCGACGACACCATCGTGCTCTCAGCCGACTGCACCGGCAAGGTTGCGGCTTCCAATGCGGTTTTGATTTCCCAGACTTTGGTGGCATCACAAGTGACGCGCCAAACCGAACCATCGTCGAGCATGTCGTCGGCCCCGTGCTCGAGCACGGCATTCATGACGTCGTCCTCTTTGGCCGCGCGATCCACCAGAATCACGCCGCGCCGGCTGAACTGCCAACCCACGGCGCCAGGGGCAGCCATCGAGCCGCCACCTTTGCTAAAAATCGCCCGCACGTCTGATGCAGTGCGATTGCGATTGTCGGTGAGAATGTCGATGAGAAGCGCCACACCGCCAGGTGCGTATGCCTCATAGGTGATTGCTTCGTAGTTTGAACCTTGCGCTTCGCCCGTTGCTCGTTTGATTGCTCGCTCGATGGCATCGTTGGTCATCGACGACGCCTTTGCTTTTTGAATGATCGTGCGCAACGGCGCGTTGGTCGCTGGGTCTCCGCCGCCAGAGCGGGCTGCTACGTCGATTTGACGCGCCAGCTTGGCGAACGTCTTGCCCTTTTTCTGGTCAATGATCGCCTTTTTGCGTTTGATCGTTGCCCATTTGGAGTGACCAGACATCGTTGACTCAGCCTTGCACCATGGTCAAAAACAACTGATGCACGCGATCGTCATCGGCCAACTCAGGATGAAACGACGCAGCCATAACGGTCTTTGAGCGTACGAGCACAGGCTCGCCGCCGTGGCTGGCGAGCGTTTCAATCTCACTCCCGATGCGCGAAATGCGTGGGGCGCGAATGAACACTGCATGAAACGCACGGTCTAGGCCGAGTACATCAATCTCGGTTTCAAAGCTGTCGCGTTGTCGACCAAAGCCGTTGCGTTGCACGTCGATATCCAGCGCCGCGAATGACCTCTGGTCGGAGCGCCCATCAGCGATGCCCTTGGACAGCAAAATCATGCCGGCACACGTGCCAAAGATGGGCAGGCCAGCGGCGATGCGTTTTGCGAGCGGGTCAAATAATTGTGACGTCTCCAACAGTTGCGACATCGTGGTCGATTCACCACCCGGCAGCACCAATGCATCACACTGCTCTAAGTCGGCTGCGACGCGAACTTCCGCGGTGCTTACGCCAAGCCGTTGCAGTGCAGCTGCGTGAGCAGCAAATGCACCTTGCAAGGCGAGCACTCCGATGCGGGCGCGCGCCGACATGGGTTCCCCGAGTGGGGTTCCTACCAGCCGCGTTCGGCGTAACGCTGGTTGATTTCGTCCATCGCGATGCCGGTCATTGGTGCGCCGAGTTTGCGGCTGACCTTGGCGATGATGTGTGCGTCGCGATAGTGGGCGGTGGCTTCGACAATCGCGCGAGCACGTGGTGCTGGATCATCACTCTTGAAGATGCCCGAACCAACGAACACCGATTCGGCACCAAGTTGCATGGCGAGTGCGGCGTCGGCTGGCGTGGCAATTCCACCTGCACAAAACAGCGGCACCTGCAAGCGACCCGTCTCGGCGATTTCTTGCACGAGTGGCAATGGTGCGTCGAGCAACTTGGCCCAACCAAACAATTCAGCCGAGTCGGCCTGAGTGATTTTGCGAATATCGCCGAGAATCGAACGTAAGTGGCGCACCGCTTCGACGATGTTGCCAGTGCCGGCTTCACCCTTCGAGCGAATGAGGGCGGCTCCTTCAGAAATACGGCGCAGTGCTTCACCCAGATTGGTGGCACCACAGACGAACGGAATGGTGAACTTCATCTTGTCGATGTGGAATGCCTCGTCAGCGGGTGTCAGCACTTCGCTCTCGTCAATGAAGTCGACGCCGAGGGCCTCGAGTACTTGCGCTTCGACGAAGTGTCCGATGCGCGCTTTGGCCATGACCGGAATCGAGACTGCGGCCTGAATGCCTTCGATCATCTCGGGGTCACTCATGCGAGCGACACCACCATCGCGGCGAATGTCGGCAGGCACCCGCTCGAGCGCCATTACGGCGATCGCGCCGGCGTCTTCGGCAATTTTTGCTTGACCGGGGGTGACCACATCCATGATCACGCCACCTTTCAACATCTCGGCCAATCCGCGCTGCACGCGCATCGAGCCGGTGGTCTTGTCGGGCTTTGTCATGGTGTTTTTAGCGTACCCATTTGCCGACACAGGGTCCGAACCCAGCGCAGGTGACACTTGGCGACCCGAACATTCGCTGGGCGCGCCTCGTTACGGATACTTCAACGAAGTTGGGTCGGTGCCTGGCAAAAACGACACGCCTTTGGCCAATCTCGGCAATTCCACCCATGTATTGCCAGGGGTCAACTTGATGATGTTGCCGGCAGTGTCCTTGAGCGTGAACGGCTGGGCTGCGTCGTCACGCGCCCAGGTGCCCTGGAACAGTTTGCCAGCAGTAAACACCCACGCTTCGCCTGAACCCTTGGTCTTGGCTACAGGGCTATAGCCGCTTTTTCCGTACTGCACGTACAGCACCACCACGTTGGCTGCGTTCACCCGCACATCGTCAACATCAACATGTGGCTTGTCGTCTTGCGAGCGCAAAAAGCGGCTGAACTCGCTGCTCCATTCCCACATCACCCGCACACCATCCATCGAAATCTTTACGCCACCAGTTTCAAGCGCGGTGGCCGGAATCGCTTCGTCGGCGGCACGATACACGAACTGTGCTGGTGGCGGCAGTGCACCTTCCGGCGCCAGTGTCCACAACTTGGATGTTTCGGCGATCAAGTTGTGCGGGGCCGAACGCGAGCTCTCGCGTCGATAGCCACCGGAGTCCGTAGCGACGGAATAACTAAGATCGATGAGGCTTGATGCCCGCACCAGATTGGTGACCTCGGCATTGCCGCCGCTCCAGGCAAACAACGGCGAGTTCAACGGCTCGAGCAAGTCGATGTCTTGCTTGCGACCACTGCGAATCGGGCCGACGGGGTCGCTGTCGTTGGTGTGGAACACAGCCGCAAAGCGGGTGAGCATCTCAACATTTTCTTCATACACCACATCGGCTTGGTTCAACCCCCATTGCGGGCGGGCCTTGGGGTGATTATCAATTTTTACCGCCAACGCCGGGCGGGTGATCAGCGTGCTGACTGGCAGGCCCGTCAACGGGGCCAACATTGGCGGAATCGTGGTGGTAGTTGTGGTCGACTCGACGGTGGTGGCTGGTGCCACGGTGTCGGGCACGTCACTGGTGCTGGAGGCCCCGCCGCTACAGGCAGCGAGGGCGACTACGGCGAGTAGTCCACTGGCAAATGCAACACGACGCTGGGCAATCAACATTGCGAGCTCCTTGTATTTAGATTTCTCGCAGCAGCGCGATGCGGTCTGCGAGAGGGGGATGGGTATTAAAGAGTTTATGGAAAAACCCCAACCGACCTGTGTCATTCACCCCCGGCAAAGGCTGCTCAATCCACATATGGGCTGTGGCCATTGACGCTGAATGGGTCACCGTGCTGTCGGCTTGCAACTTCTCGAGGGCCGAAATCAGCCCCGGCGGATAACGGGTCAGCTGCACGGCTGACACATCGGCCAAAGTTTCGCGACGCCGACCCACTGCGGCCTGCATGGCACGCGCCAACAGTGGCGCCAAAATCAACAGCGCAATACCGATTAACGCCAACGGATTGCTGCGATTGTCACGATCCCCCGCCCGTGCTACTCGCCCACCGTTCCACCACATCATACGAATGGTGATGTCGGTGAGAATGGCCACGGTGCCCACCAAGGTGACTGCCAGAGTCATGACCAAGATGTCGTAATTCTTTATGTGCGACAACTCGTGGGCCACCACCCCTTCGAGCTCGACGCGATTCATCTTTTCCAACAGCCCCGTAGTAACCGCGATGGCGGCATTCTTAGGATTTCGACCCGTGGCAAAGGCGTTGGGTGCCGGATCATGGACGATGTAGACACGCGGTTTTGGCAGACCGCCGGCGATGCACAAACCTTCGACCAAATTGTGCAGACGCTTGTAGACCACAGGGTCGGCTGGCACCGCACGGCTCATGCGCAATGCGATGGAATCTGACTTCCAGTACGACACGAAGGCCGATACCGAAGCGATGGCGAGAGCAATCAATGTGCCAAGGATGCCGTTGCCAATCAACACACCGACTGCCATGCCAACCAAGACGAGCACGAGCACGAAGCCGAACATCAACGCCACGGAACGGCGCTTGTTCGCCGCGATGAGGTCGTTCAGAACTTCACCGACGGCGGTACCGCAGCTGCGGCCTCGACCTCGAGATATTCGCGATCAGCGAAATTAAACGACTTGGCAAAAATGACTCCGGGGAACGACTGCGTGGTGTTGTTGTAGCGCTCAACGGCATCGTTGTAGAACTGGCGGGCGAACGCCACACGGCTTTCAGTGTTTTGTAGTTCTTCTTGGAGCGACAAAAAGTTGGTGTTGGCTTTCAGGTCGGGGTATGCCTCAGACAAGGCGAACAGCTGGCGCAATGCACCGGTTAAGCCGACGTCGGCAGCACCCTGAGCGGCCGGGTTCGGGGCTGCTGACATGGCTTTTGATCGTGCGTCGATAACGGCTTCGAGAGCACTTTTTTCGAACGCGGCATAACCCTTGACCGTTTCCACCAGGTTGGGAATCAGATCGAGGCGACGCTTGAGTTGCACGTCGATTTGCGACCAAGCGTTGTCCACTTCGTTACGCCGACTGATGAGGCGGTTGTACGACAACACCACCCACACCACCAGAAGTACTACGACAACCAACACAATCCACAGCGTGTTCATGATGGTTAGGTTACTCGTCGTCCGAGCCGTCACCAGTGACACGTTCGCGCCACATTTGTGACTTGTTGCGCAGTGTGGCAACGGTGTCGGTGACTGACTCCGACACCGTGCTGACCATGTTCTGCGAAAGCCTGGCGAAGCGTGGTCGACGCAGCAAGCGATCTTCGAAATACCTAACCAGGGTGCTCGGCTGCACGACGATTCGCTCTTCTGCTTCGGCAATCAGCACTGCCCGATAAATCTCGAGATAACGCAGCGCCAACGACTGCATCGACAGTTGAGCAGCGCGCGCATCACCACCAGCCACCAAGCGCTGACTAAACGCTGGGTCATCAACCACTGATTGCACCGCATGGGCGAGCGCGGCTGGGTCACCAGGTGGCACCAGCACACCATCAACATTGTCGGTCACCACGATGTTGTAGCCGTCAATTTCACTGGCGACCACTGGTGTTTGAGCCGCCATGGCTTCAAGCAGCACCAACCCGAATGACTCACCGTGCAACGACGGTGCGCAAAACACACTGCAGCGCGCCAAGCGATCTAGCTTTTCGGGTTCAGACACCTGACCGAGCCAATCAATGCGCGCAGCCACTTGCGGGTCGCGACTAAACCGCTTGCGAACGTCGGCGATATGCGGGCCATCAGCACACACCCAGAGCCGGTAGTTGCTTGGCATCAACATGAACGCATCAAGCAACACTTCAAGACCCTTGCGCGGCTCGTGACGACCACAAAACAACACCGTTGGAGTGCGCTCACGTGTGACGTTTGGTCGCCGATAGGTCTCGATGTCGATTCCGTTGTACAACACTTCAAAGGTGCCGCCGACATGGCGCACGGCCATATCCCGTGCAGCCTCCGACACCGCAACCCGATGGTCGAGATGGGTGCCTAGCCACTCGACTCCTTTGCGCACCCGTCGATACCACGCAATATCACCCGCAGCATGAAATGTGCCGACCATCGGTGCCAGTCGCAACATCAA
>JBBANT010000006.1:52319-54958 GCA_040401815.1 Ilumatobacteraceae bacterium
CCCAACACTTGATGTTGCACACCGCCAGGAATCGTGAGGCTGTAGGGGCTCACCATCGCGATTCGCAGCATGTCGTTGCGGCGCTGCTCTGATGGGCTCGTCTCCACCCCCCACACGGTACGGTGAGCACAGCGTTATGCCTACGACGAAACAACTTCCCGCCATTTCACTTGTGGCCTCGCCGACGCGGCGCGCCGGTGTACTGCAGTTGGCGCGTGACGCACAAGATCGCGGCTTTACCCACGTGGCGTGCCCGAGCCTTGGTGCAGCAATGTCTCTCTGCGTGTCGCTGGCGCACGCCACCACCACGCTGTCGTACTTCACATCAATTCAACCGATTTATCTGGCGCACGCCGTCGAAGCCGGCAATACCGCAGCACACATTCACGAAATTTCTGGTGGACGCTTCGCATTCGGCGTCGGTGTAAGCCACGGGCCCGTGGTGCAGCGCCTCGGTGTTGCCACGGGCAAACCGCTCAGCGACATTCGCGACTACGTCGGCGCCATGCGGGCGAATGAAAAATTTGGTGGTTCGTTGCCACCGATTTACCTCGCCACCCTGCGCGACAAAATGCTCGACTTGGCCGTTGAGATTGGCGACGGTGCACTATGGGCCAACGCTTCGTTGCGGGCAATCCCCCAGCAAGTTGCACGTATTCCCGCGGAGCGACGGGCAACATTCTTCATGGCCAACATGATTCCTACGGTGATTGCCGACGACATCGAGGCCGCCCGGGCCGTCAACCGCCGCACGTTGGTGATGTATGCAACATTGCCGAACTACCGCAACTACTGGCGCGCCAGCGGATACGACAGTCAGGTTGATGAGTTTGAGCGAGTGCTGGCGAGCGCCTCTCGCGAACAATTGGCCGAAGCGCTCACGGCCGTGATGAGCAACGAGTGGTTAGATGACTGCACCATGTCGGGCCCAGCCGAAGTGGTTCGCGAGCGCATCGCAGCATGGTGGGCAACAGGCGTGATGCCTGTGGCCGTGATGTCGGCGGTTGACGGCGGCCAAGCCAAGGGCGTGGCCAACTTGTTTGCGGCCTACAGCTAGGCGCAATTATCTAACGTAGCCGGGGTCGCTTGGCCAATTCGGTGAAAACAAGTGCCACTGTTCAGGCGCACGACGAATCAATGTTTCAAGTTCAGCCACTATCAGCTGGCTGAGTCGCTGCATGTCGTCGCGCAAGGTGCCGGTGCGTTCAAATGCGATCGGTGGCCGAACAACGGCATGATGCCCGTCAACACGTCGCGTGAAATATGCAGCAGCAGGGATGATTGGTGCACCGACCCGCAACGAAAAAAATGCTGGCCCGGCCGGCACCGTGGTGCGCTCACCAAAAAATTCAACTTGCACCCCATTGCGCTGGATATCGCGGTCGCTCATCAACACCACCACGTGATTGGCACGCAAGGCATCTTGCACCGCCACACCGGCATGCTCGTCAAGCGGAATCACGTTGACCCCGAGCCCGCGACGCAGCGACAGAAACGTTTCGTAGGCCTCTTTGGATTCGAGCACCTCGACCACTGCACTCACCTGCAAACCACGTTGGGCCAACCACCGACCAGCCCATTCCCAGCCACCAACATGTGGCATCGCAAGAATTGCACCGCTCCCCAACTTGAGCGCGTCTTCGATGTAGGCGTAACCCTCGGTGCTGAACCCAGCATCAATTTCGCTCGCCGAGAGCGACGGGATTCGAAACGTCTCGAGATAGTAGCGCAGATAACTTTGAAACGCGTCATTCACACGGCGCTGCATTTGCAACACGTTGAGTTCTGGCGACACGCGACGCTGATGTCGCTCGACCATCTTTCGCTCACCGCGCATGGCCACTGCCCCGATTCCGCCAAGCGACAAAGCAGCAACGTGTGACACCACGGCAGGGGTTGCGGCGCCAAACAGGGTGGCTAAACGAAAAGCGAGACCGGGATTTTTGTCGTCAGGCATCGCGACGGCGCGATGACAATCGAGCCCGACGGTCGGCAAACGCTGCACGCCGCGTCGCGCGATGCATGCGCCGTGTTTCGAGCCGCGCTGCGGTTACTGGCGCGACGGCTGCTTGACGCCAAATCTTGATGAAACGCTGCACTGCAGTCACCGACACCAAGACCAGCATCAGCCACATCACCCAGTAGAGGCCTTGATCAAACAACAGCCCGACGCACAAAATGACGATTCGCTCGGCGCGCTCCATCAAACCACCCTTGGCTTGCAGCCCAAGTGATTCGGCCTTGGCTCGCTGATACGAAATCAACGACGACACGGCCATCACTGCAAACGGCAACACTGCTGCGGTGCCCCCGCGAGTGTCACCGAGATACCACGCAACACCACCAAGCATGAAACTGTCGGCGATGCGATCGATGGTCGAGTCAAAAAATGCACCACGCTGGCTAGAGACGTTCGACGCTTTGGCCAACGCCCCATCGAGCATGTCGGGCAAGGCGGCTGCAATCACCAGCAACAAACCCACCCGCAGATAACCGGCGCCAATCGAGACGGCTGCTGCGATGGAAATCAGCAACCCGACGATGGTCAGATGGTCTGGGGTGATCTTGGTGCGCGTCAGCGTCACGCCAACGGGGCGAACGTACTTGTCGACGTGCACACGAAATTTGCCATCAAACAC
>JBBANT010000007.1:0-19518 GCA_040401815.1 Ilumatobacteraceae bacterium
ACTTTACATAACTATGATTATGGGCGGTGACTAGGACGTAGCGGTTCAGCCACCACAGGCTTGGCGGCTTCTAACAACCATTTCAATGCTGCACGGTAGTCGCGAGTTGTTGGGTCGATGCCCGGGTCCAGGTCGCGCTCCACATCTGCGATGGCGCACTTCAATACAAAGATTTGGTCGCGAATTGCGTTGAGTTCACCACGGGTCATTACGAGCTCATTTTCGTTGAGCGCTAACTCGCTGGCGCGCTGGCGAGCCACCCAATCCCATTGTCGACACGCCTGTGAGCAAAAACGTCTTGGGCGACCTACCCCGTCGCGGGTGGGCAACGGCGTGCGGCACCACTCGCAACGTGGTCGCTCCATTTTGCCCGATTTCGTCATGACGAAACCCCCGCTACAAATCTTAGGATGATGAGCATGGCTGGTGCATCTTTGTCGCCAGGGTCGATGCCCACAGCGCCAGCGAAGTTATTCGCTTCAGACAATGTGGCCGGCGCCCACCCCGCTGTTCTTGAAGCCCTGGTGGCGGCCAATAGCGGGCATGCACTCGCCTACGGCACCGATGTGCACACTCAGCGCGCTGAGCAAGCGTTCAACGAATTGTTTGGTCGTGATGTGCACACCTTGTTTGTGTACGGCGGCACGGGTGCCAATGTGTTGGCTCTGGCTTCGCTGCTGCAGCCAGCCGAATCGGTTATCTGCACCGACTGGGCACACATTCACGTCGACGAAACCGGTGCACCCGAAAAAATACTTGGCGCCAAGTTGCTTGATCTCCCCTGCCCAGATGCCAAGCTCACACCCGCCCAAGTGTGCTCAGCCGCCCGTGCTCGTGGCAACCCACATCATGCTCAGCCGGCTGTGGTGTCGCTCACCCAGCCCACTGAACTTGGCACGCTGTATAGCGCCAAAGAAGTGCGCGCAATCTGTGATGTCGCCCACGAGTTGGGCTTGGTCGTGCACATGGATGCCGCGCGCATTGGTAACGCCACAGCAGCACTGGGTGGCAGTCGCGAGGCGCTGCGGGCTTTCACCGTTGACGCGGGCGTTGATGTGTTGTCGTTCGGTGGCACGAAAGCAGGCATTGTGTTTGGCGAGGCCGTGGTGTGGTTCAACCCGCAACACGCCGCCAGAGCGCAGTATCTGCGAAAAAATGTCACGCAGTTGCATTCCAAGATGCGATTTATTTCTGCTCAATACTCCGCGCTGTTGGCCAACGATCTGTTCATCGAGCTTGGAGCTTCGGGCAATGCGGCAGCCCTCGCGTTATATGAAGCAACTAAACACCACGTCTCGCTCGGGCTCACGACTCCCCCAGCGGTCAACAGCATGTTTCCGACCCTTGTCGACCCAGCCAAAACCCGCCTGCAAGAGTGGTCATTTTTCTGGGACTGGGATCACGATGCCCACCAGGTGCGCTGGATGACCGCCTGGGACGTCTCAGGTGACGATGTAACGCAGTTTGCCTCAGGTGTTGCCGCAGCCCTGGATAGCCCGGACAGCCCAAATAGACCCGCATAGTCGCTAATTGACTGGTCGGTTAGTTCTGGTCTAGCCTGCCCCGTAAGCGGGTCAGCCTGCTGACAAGGAGCCAAGATGTCCACACTTGATTTCAAGTTTCGCGCCGAAACTAACGATGACTGGATGGAACTTGGCTCGTGTCGTGGGCTCTCGGAGATTTTCTTTGCTCCGCTGGCTGAGCGCCCCCAGACCCGCCATCGTCGTGAAGAGAAGGCTCGTACAGTGTGTTTGCAATGTCCGGTGCTCGAAACCTGTCGCGAATTCGCGCGTGCACATCGCGAATATGGTTTTTGGGGAGGCGAAAGCGAAGAAGAACGCCATCAGGCCGGGTATCGCTTAATCGCACCAATTGGAGTGCGCGCCTAAGCAACAAGTTCTCCCTGCAGGGCTGGTCGCAATGACCACCAACCCTCAGCTGCACCCCTTGATCGGCGACGCCGAGCACATCGTGCGTGAGGCCTGGGCTGATTATGCACGTCAAGCTGCTGACACCCGCAGCATCGCCGCGCTCAACGAGATGAGCGCTCACGTTTCTACGAACCGGGTGTTTCAGATCCACTTCGCTGATGCCAGCACGTTGGTGGCCAAGGTGTCGTCGTATGGCTCGTACTTCTTGTTTGCTGAAGACCACGACCGCCTGGCGCGCTGCAGTTCGTTGCTTCGACACGGTAGATGGGCGGGTTTCTTGGCCGACGTCTTGACCCTCGACAAGCGCCCATACACCTGGTACGACGGTCGACGCTGGTGTGCCTTTTATGGCGAAGTGCAACGTGCCGAATCACTCCCCCGCGTGTTGTCGAGCGCTGATGTCGGTGCCCTGGCGCGCGAGATTGCCCGGTTTCATCATGCGTGTCAAGAAATAGCGAGTGCCTTGCCGAGCGTGTCCAACTCGGTCAAAGGTGATGCCATCCACTTGCTGGACCAGCTCACAAACCCTTTTGCGTCACGCAACTTTGATCTGCCGTCTGAAGACATCGGGGTGCTGGTGCGATTCACTCACGAGTTGCTAGTGCATCTGGAGGCCGTGCACTACGACGAATGGGACAAGATTCCCATCCTGGTCGACTGGAATCTTGGCAACTTCAGCGTGGTACGTGACAACGAAGAACTCCGATTATTTTCGCGATGGGACTACGACTGGTTTCGAGTCGAGTCACGCCTCTTGGACTTCTATTTCTTATCGCGGGTGTCGTCAAGCACGGGTGATCGCACCTCGTTCACTTACTCGCCACACACGTTGACCGAACCACGTTTCTTGGATTTCATCCGGGCCTATCACGCCATCAACCCGCTTAGCCGCCGTGATATTGAGTTCTTGCCGTATGCGTATCGAATCTTCATTCTCAACTATGTGATTCGCGAAGGAGCCCGTTTCTTTCGTGCCGACTTGTGCTCGCAGTTTCGTCGCGACGCAGCCCGGCAGTATCTGGATGCTTCAACACGGCTTGACTTGCGACCCCTGTTGGAAATCGTCAACGCCTAAAGCTGTTCAACAGCTGGCTGAGCGGGGCTCAGTCGATGCGACGTAGCTCGCGTCGGAAGCGCTCAGTGCGTTGCACATAGTTGTTGGCGCCGTACACGATGTCTTGTGATCGGGCGCGGTTTTCTTTGATGACGGCTGGACTGCCAACGGCTAATGCATTGGCGGGTACCAAGATGTCGTTAAGCACTACTGAGTTGGCGCCTACTATCGCACCACTGCAGATGCGGGCTCGGTGCAGCACAATGGCCCCAGAACTCACCTGGGCGCCGTCTTCGATGATGCATGCTTCAAGGTGCGCCAGATGCCCGATCAAACAATCATTGCCTACAGTGGTCGGCCATTCCAGGGTGGTGTGCACAACGGTTCCGTCTTGAATGCTGGTGCGGGATCCAATGCGAATCTCGCCGTCATCGCCGCGCAATACGGCAGTGGGCCACACACTTGATTGTGGGCCGATAAAAACCGAGCCAATGATGACGGCGTCGGGGTGAATAAAAGCCGTGGTATCGATGGTGGGCTCCTGTGAGCCAAGTGCGTAGATGGGCATGAAATAGTTCTACTAGCGTGGTCTGCTCATGACACGGCGAATGGACATTGAAGTCACCAGCACTCGCCCCGACGGCACTTTCACTTGGCGTCAGGCTGGCGCAAAAGCACCCAAGGGCGCCGGTGGCGCTGACGTGCTTCCTGCTGATGCAAAAGTTGGCGACGTGTTGCGTGCCGAAATCGATATGGACATGGATGGCCCAGTCGTTGTCTCGCTGAGCCCAGTCAAGCAGCGTGAGCGAAATGTCAAACTCATCACCATCACTGGTTCGGGTGCCGAGTTCAAGCCCGTCACTGAAGTGTCAACTAATCGTCGCTCAAAGGGTGGCGGCGACAAGCGTGGTGATAAGCGCGGCGATAAACGCGGTGACAAACGGGGCGATAAGCGCACGGATAAGCGCAGCGACCATCGTGGTCCGGCGGACACCAGTCGTGCCAGTGGCCCAGGTGCACCGCGTCGTCAGTTCACTCCTCCCCCACCCGAATTGGCCAAGCGCCCACGGGCTGCGCGTCTGCACCCATTGAACGTTCATCGCAAAGCTGTGCTCGAAGCGCTTAAGCCAGAGGAACGCGTCTTGGCCGAAAAGGCGTTGGCTGGCGGCATCGGAGCCGTGCGCCAGGCGGTCAACAAACAAAACGCATTGTTAGTGAAAGACGGCAAGCCGAAGATCAACTCTGACAGCTTGGTCAATTTGGTGGTCGAAATGTTGCCGCGCTTGCGGGTTGCTGAATGGCACGACAGTGTCGAAGCGGTAGAAAAAATTATCGAAACTGTCGACCTGCGTGACTTGCGAGCAGTCGTTGCTCGCTCGAACGACCCAAGTTTGATGAAGGACGCATCGCTGACCGAAAAACGTGAGATGTTGCGTGCTGCGCTAGAGCGCCGACAGGCAGCAGAAATGCAAAATTGGGTGGATGACTTGCGGGCTGCAGTCGATGTAGGTCGCATTGTGGCAGCACTCAAGATCGCAGCTCAGCCGCCCAAGGCTGGTTCGCGGCCACCTGATGACCTTCGCCCTCGCCTTGTGGCGTTGACCCTCGAGCAATTGTCGCCGCTCACCACCAGCGATCGTTGGGTGATCGTGCTCGAGGCTTTGGCGTTTGCGCCAATCCACAACGAAGTGGTGCCCACGGGTGTGCCGGCCACTGTTTCGCCAGAGCTCACTGCAACTGTGCAACGGTTGGCCCCAGCGATACCGCGCATTGCTGCGTTGTTCGGTGTGGAAATCTCGCCAAAAGCACAAATGCCGCGCCCGCTGCGCAACGAATGGCGCGACAAGAAGGCCAAAACCACCAAGAAGCCAGCAACCAAGCCGACAGCGAAGCCGACAGCTACACCGGCAGTCGTGTCAGCTGAAGCCGTGTCTAGTGCAGCCGTGCCTGTTGAAGCTGTGCCAGTAGAGAACACAGCAATCAGCGACAACTAGGCTGACGCGCATGTCAGATGCGCAAATAGTTACTTACGAAGTCACCGGCAAAGTTGCCGTTATCACCCTGAATCGCCCAGATGCCCGCAACGCAGTAAACGGCGACGTCGCCGCTGGGCTCGAAGCAGCCATTGACCAACTCGAAGCCGACGACAATGTGTGGATTGCGATCTTGCAAGCCAACACCACTGGCCAAGAGCGACCAGTGTTTTGTGCCGGAGCCGATTTGAAGGCAATCAACTCGGGCAAAGCTGCAGATCTCAATACGCGTCGAGGGGGTTTCGCTGGCTTCGTGTATCGCGAACGTAAGAAGCCCGTGATTGTGGCAGTTGATGGCTTGGCCACTGCTGGCGGATGTGAGATCGTGCTTACTGCCGACATGGTCGTGGCCAGCACTCGTTCGGCGTTCGGGTTGGCCGAGGTGAAGCGCAACCTCATTGCTGGCGCCGGCGGACTGTTTCGCTTGCCGCGCATCATCGGGCGCAACGCAGCGATGGAAGCAATTTTGACTGGCGACCCCATCCCCGCTCAGCGTGCGTATGAGTTGGGCCTGGTGAATCGTTTGTGCGAGCCAGGCAAAGCCCTAGAAGCCGCAATGGCCTTGGCACTACAAGTGTGCACTTCAGCGCCAGTTGCAGTGTGGGAAAGCCGCAAGGTTGTGTTGGCTTCCGACACTGCCGACGATGCCACATTGATTCAGATGACTAATGAGGGCTTTGGTCGCGTGTTGCAGAGTGAAGACACCAAAGAAGGCCTCAGCGCATTCATCGAAAAGCGTCCACCCAATTGGACCGGTCGCTAACTTTGTCCGCTAGATCTGTCCGCTAGATCTGCCCGCTAGATCTGCGCGGTTCGGCACTAGTCAAGTGCTGAGGTGGCAACAATCAATCGCGCCGTAAGGCCGTTTCGTTCATAGAGGTTCTTGGTATCGCGATCGCCCGGTAGCGACAATGCGTCGATTCGCACACAGTTGGCTTGACGGGCATGTTGCTTGGCCGCATTGATGAGCGCATCGCCCACACCTACTCGGCGAGCTCGCGCCGCTACAAAAACCCGCACCACCGTGGCGACATTGCTGCCAGCCACACTCGAAATTTGCACCGTTGCGAAGCCAACTACCACGCTGTCAACTTCCACAATGAGCGTGAATCCCCCAGTGCCCTCGCTAATGAACGAGATGGGTTGTTCGGCAAACAATGCAGCGGCTCCGCGAGCCCCGGCATTGTTGCCCTGTGCCTGTTGCTCTAGTTCTTGGCAAGATTGCACATCAGCCGCAGTGGCGATGCGCACTGACGGTGTCATCAGCAACGTCAGTGCTGTTTACCGCTGAAGCGCTTGCTGATCTCGCGGGTTCCGAAACGCACGGTCATCTCGCCTAGGGCTCGCAACTGGTTAACTCGTTGGGCCACTGTCACGTTGTTGCCGACGCTCACGTCCCCAATATTCTGTAGCACCTGCTGAGCAAGAACGATAGGCACGCCGACTAGTGCCTCAGCAATTGCTTTGGCAGATGCGATGCGCTCGTCACGTGACTCGGGCATGTGCTGATCAACAGTGGTTAGACGGTGGGAAACAATGGGCACAAGTCGTGGTCGACTGGGCACTTCGGCGCTGATTTGCGCACGAGCAAGAAGCACTGTTGACAATGCTCTTCATCTGGTCGTCGCGGTTGCAACAACGGCGTGCCATCGGTTGCGTCTTCGATGTCGACTGGTGCAGTTTCATCGTCAGGTGATAACTGGTCGTTGCTGCGCAACTTGTCGGCCAGGATGGTTGCCAAGTCGGCTTCCTCGTCATCAGAGCCCGACATTTCGTTTTCGTCGACTTCTTCACGAGGTGGCCGCTTCTTTTCAGCGGTCTCGTCGTCATCGTCATCAAGATTTAACCGTTCGTCGTCAGTCTTTACTTCGTCTTCCGATGTTTCACCCATAGCGGGCACAACCCCGTCAATGGCGATATCGACGGCAACCACATCGTCAGCATCATCATCTGCAATATCAAGTGCGTCGGGGTCAACCTCTTCGCCCTCGGGAAGTTCGTCTGGGTCGATTTCCAGCCCAGTCAGCCCGGTTAGGTCGTCGGGGTCGCCGCCGTCACTGTCGACGTCAGATTGTGGGGTGTCATTGTCGTGAACCATTATCGGGCGCGAACCTTAGCCGAAGATTGACCCAAGTGGGCGCATTGCCGCTAGTGCCGTTGTGACTCGCGTCGCTGCTCGCTGCGACGCTCGGATTCGAGCCGCTCCAGAAGGGGTGCTTCGGTCGTCATATGGCTCATGGCGCTAGCCACGGCATGGTGGCCGGCTTGGGTGGCAATCAGGCGGTGCATCTCGAGTGCTACCCGCCGATAGGCAGGGTGGCCTTGGGGCGCTGATCGCAACTCCAACATGTGCATGGCCTCCCGGGCATTGAAATGCATCATGTAGCGCACGCGGTGAGCCATGGCCACGCCGTAGGCGGCTTGCTCGGGGAACTCGGGTCTCAGCAGCTCATAGAGCGCCTGTGAGCGCTCCATGGCGTCGTCAAAGATGGCCGTTCCCCCAGCCTCGTCGACTAACTCGGGGCGGGCGTAGCCAAGATGCGGGGTCAGACGCTGCCATTCGATGGTCAGCAAGCGATGGCGCTGCATATCGCGAAATGCACCGTAATCACCCAACACGTCAAAGCGGTAGGACAGTCGTTCAAAGGCACGCCCAGGTTTATGGCGACGATTCGAGCGCTCCCCTACGTAGGCGCGAATGAGTGCTACGCGCTGCTCTTGGCTTAAGTTGCGCACCCGTTCGAGTAACTGTGTTTCAGGCAAATCTGATGACGAATAACAAATTGCAGCAAGCAACTTGTCTTCGCCGTCTGGGTCGAAATCAACAAGGGTTACTTCGGGGGCGTCTTGTGGCTCGATGATGCCGAAGTATTCATCCACAAGCTCGGCTGTGTTGTTGGCATTGTCGGCAAGATAGTTGCTCCACGCCACGCCGCGCTCTGGCATGTCGACGCGACGCAAAAATGTCGGAATCACCTTGCGCAATTCGGTGAGCATCATGTCGGCATAAGCCTGTGCTTCAGGCAGAGGGTTGGCGCGCATGCGCAGCAAGAGCGCCTCGTAGCCCTGACCGGTGCCGTAGATGCCGACGTTCGAAAGTGAGGCGGCCGGCAATATGCCACGCACTGCATCGAGCGCCTTGGCGCGGGTGGCCTGACGGTAGATGAAGTCGGAGTCCTTGTCGCCACGCGGCACCGTAGCGCGCACATGAGTGGTGACCATTTCAACAAGTTCGCTGTAGGTGTCGAACATACGGTCCATGTCGCCGACGTAGCGGGTGCCAAACGGGCTTCCCAACACTGCTGGGTCGCGGTAGTAGCGGTATCGCCCAGCCAGACGCGCGTCGTAGGCCACGTAGCGAGTGCTTTGTTCGAGATACGCCATGAGGCGACCCCACTCCAAAATCTTGGTGAGCAGATTCGAAGCCTGTTCGCACGCTAAATGCACTCCGCCAAGTTGGGCGACCGAATCATCGCCGTATTCGACAAAAATTCGCTCGTAGAGCTCCTCGGCGCGAGCCACGCCAATTGTGGCATCAACGCTCTCGTCGCCTGTTAGGTCAAGGTCGTAGACAAACTCATCGAGAAACAAGCGTCGCAAACTTTTGGCAGTGCGGCTGTAGCGAGCAAATAACGCGCCCTTGACTGTTTCGGGCAAGTTGACCAGAGCGAATACGGGCAGATCAAGATTGGTGAAATAGCGACGCAAAATCGCCGACTCAGCATCGCTGAACTGTTCTGGAATGTAGACCGACACGAGAGCCGATACTACGAAAGATGACCGAGGTTTTAGAGCACCCCTGCTGGCACGGTGCCATCGCCGAATGCCTCGCGCACACTGCCCTGCAATTGTGGCTTGGTCCACAGGTCAATCACTGTCATGGCCATGATCTTGGCTCCATCCAGCACAGCCTTGTCGGCAACGCTCGAGGCTGTGTATTCGGCAAACTGCGGTGAGTGCAATGACACACCACGTGGTGAGACCTGCAACATCGGATGAATAGTTGGCGTGAGGTAACTCACGTTGCCCATGTCGGTGGAGCCGCCTCCGGTGCCTGGCAACATTGCGGAGCTCAGTGGTCGACCGATGTCAGTGGAGTTTGCGGCGTACGCATCAAGTAGCGGAACATTGTCGACGATGTCGGCGTAGGCGTTGATTTCCCACTGCAATTCGGCTCGACAGTCGGTGGCTGTTGCTGACGCTTCTAGACAGGCGGCAACGCGCTGCTTGAGTGGCTGCAGCGTTTCGATGGTGTCGCTGCGCACGTACCAATTCATCTCTGACTCGCGGGGCACGATGTTGGGCTTTTCACCTGCTTTGGTGAAGATGCCGTGCACACGTTCGGTTGGGCGAATGTGTTGGCGCATCGCAGCCACGTTCATATACCCCAGCACAGCGGCGTCAAGAGCGTTGCGACCCAAATGTGGCGATACTGCGGCGTGGGCTGCTTGCCCGTAGTAGCGCACGATCAACTGTTGAATGGCGATTGCGTTCATCCGCGCCAAATCGCGATCGGCTGGGTGAATCATCATGGCTGCTGCGATGCCGTCGAAGGCTCCGGCTCGCGCCATTTCCACCTTGCCACCGCCACCTTCTTCGGCTGGTGTGCCCATCAACGTAAGGCGGCCACCCGCATCGTTGGCTACGCCAGCCAATGCCAGCCCTGCACCTAAGCCGGCTGCAGCAATCACGTTGTGACCACAGGCATGGCCGATGCCAGGCAGGGCGTCGTATTCGCACAGCACTGCCACGTTGAGCCCGCTGTCACCCACCTTGGTTTCAAAAGCAGTGTCTAAGTTGTAGGCCCCGCGCGTTACGCCGAGGCCTGCTTTGTCGATCATCCGAGTGAGCAAGTCGTGGGCGAAGTGTTCTTCGTAGTTCAATTCGGGCTTGGCGTGAATTGCGTGGCTGGCTGCGATGAGGTCTGCGGCTCGTCGATCAATATCGGCAACAACGTGAGCCTTTAATTCAGCAATTTGTTTGATGTCGAGCGCCATGTGGTCAGGCTAGTCAAGGTCCTAAGTCTTATACCTCTTGCATTGGTACACATAGCAAAAACGCATCAGGGCGCACCTTGATGGTCACTTGTGCAGCGCGCCCTCGCTGTTTGCCGTCGATGATCACGGCACAGCTCTTTGCGCCATGTGGGCTGGTTGGCCACTTGACTTGGGGCGCGCGGTGCATGGTGAGTCGTGGATGTGGGAGATGATCGCCCAGTCGCATACGTCGTCGCATGAGCAACAGTTGGCGCGGTGGGATGCTGCCCGCAAATTCCAAAGCGTCTACCACGCCGTCGTTGACGTGAGCGCGGGGTGCCACATTCAGCGCCCCGAGGAATCCGCCCGTTGTTACCCACAATTGTGGCTTGCGCCACGAGCCAACCACCACACTCGACAGCGCCAGTACTGGTGCAGCGTCATCAAGTTGCACCATCAATACATCACACGGCAACAGGCGACAAGGCTCCCCCACCTTCAGTGCCCCCGTTGCCACCGTCAGTCCGAGTGCACGCAAGATATCTCCCGACTCCAACCACACATGTGTGGCACCGTGTTGCACTGCAGATGCTGCCGCTGCTTCGTCTTTCGCTACCACGCACTCGTGGGGTGTGACGCCGACGGTGCCCCATGCGGCACCCTTCTCGATCGTCACACTGCTCCGCCAATGGGCATGCTGCTGGCGCTGAGAACCACGCCACGCAAAACACGATGTACCGCATTGTCGGCCACGCTGCGGGTTACTTCGTCGGGTGCATGCTGCGCCACTTGACGCAACAAGTCGATGAGCTGCTTCATCGTGCGCACAAAATCGCCTGGGGTGGTGTCGTCGTCAAGTAGATCGGCAAGCTCGCTACCGCCAGCCCATTTGGCCACCGTTTCCACATAACCCGCATCAGGGGCCCGGTGTGGTGTCAGCCCAGCAGCCGCTTCTTCGCGTTGCAGCCGCTTGCTCAGCACTTCTATTTGGCGAAACCGCGAACGCAGTTGGCTTGAGGGAAACCGCGGGTCGGGTGCTGCATCTGGACTGCGGTACTCGTAGACAAATACCGAGCACACCGCGGCCAGCGACGTGGGGTCGAGCCCATCGAGAAGCTTGGTGGCAATGGTTTCGGCAACCAATAAGTCTGATTCATGAAAAACGCGCGACAGCAACATGCCACGTGGCGTCAACTGCCAATCCGTCACATACTCCCAACGCTCAAGCAGGCTGACCACATCGTCAAACCGACGGCTGACTACCTCTGATGCTTTATCCGAGCGCGACACCAGCTGCAGCAAATCTCGATCAATGCGATCAGCTGATTTGGCTGCGTTGATCTTGAACTTGAGATCAGGGTCTTTGGCGCACGGGTGAGCGTTGCGTGCCGAGCTCGATGCCGAGGCAGTAAGAGGAGGTTTGTCGATTTTCACCCGCGACAGCCGATGCGCTACTTCACGCAGTGCCCGCGGATCGCTCTGGTCAACGATGCCCTCAGTGGACAGTCGGGTCACTGTGCGTACGGATCGCACCAGTTCATCTGCCGTCAAGGCTCGCAATGAACGGTTGGCAAATAACACTTTGACCTTCACGCCTTTGCTACGCACCGAAGTGCTGAGCACCACGCCGAGCGCGTCGTCAAAATACGCCACGTCGCCGGCGTTGAGCGCCATCAGGCTCATCTCAATTTCGGTACGGTCACGCTCGCCGGCATCGCGCACGAACAAACGTCGGTATTCATCGATGTCCCCAAACTCGCTGTGGGCTTGGGCGCGCAAGCGATCACGTTCCTTCTGGCGTTTGGCAATCCGCGCCTGCACTTCGACCACACCTTTGTTGGCTTGGTACTGCGCGAGCGACAGGTTCAAGAGGTGGTGCGTTTCAGCGGGTGAATGGGTACGCACGAGGTTTACCGCCATGTTGTACGTGGTGCGAAATGCTGAGCTCAACCGAAACGTCTTGCTCATGGCCACCGCTGCCACTTGGTCGAACGACACGAACTGATTCCACACGACAATGGCGTGTCCAAGGGTGTCAATCCCCCGTCGACCGGCGCGACCGGTGAGTTGTGTGTAGGACGAAGCTTTGAGCAGTTCATGATGCTCGCCGGTGAACTTTGACATCTTGTCAATAACAACGGCTCGCGCCGGCATGTTGATACCGACAGCCAAAGTTTCAGTTGCGAACACCACCTTCACAAGCCCACGCATAAAAAGGGCTTCAACAATCTCTTTGAACGTGGGCACCATGCCGGCGTGGTGGGCTGCTATCCCCGACTCGACCTGAGCACTAAATGTGGTGAAGCCGAGTGCTGCGAGGTCGTCGTCGCTCAGGCCAGTAACGCGGGCATCCACGATCTCGCGAATCTCGGCGCGCTCAATTTCGCTCGTAAGCCGTACGCCCGCTTTGTAGCACATGGCTGCCGATTCGTCACACTGATTGCGACTGAATATGAAGTAAATCGCTGGCAGTAAATCTTTGTCGCGCAACACGTCGAGCATGTCAATGCGTGATGGCGGAAACAGTCGACTGCGTGAACCGCGACCGCCTTGGCGTCGTCGCTGGCCGCTTTGCTCACCCGACTCGATGCGCAACATCTTGGGGTTGGGTGCAGAATCCACCAACGTGTCGACGAGCACGACTTCGTCGGTGGCCTTGTCACCGTAGGCATACATATTGCGCAACTCAACTGGTCGGCGTCCTTCGATAACCACTCGTGTTGGCCCGCGCACGGTGGAGAGCCAGTCGGCAATCTCCTCGGCGTTGGACACCGTGGCCGACAATGCCACGAGGCGCACTTCGGGTTCTAGATGGATAATGACTTCTTCCCACACCGGGCCGCGGTATTCATCTTGCAAGAAATGCACTTCGTCGAGCACCACTACACCGAGCGTGTCGAGCGCTTTTGAGCGAGCGTAAATCATGTTGCGTAGCACTTCGGTGGTCATCACCAAGAGAGGTGCATCGACGTTGATGGCGTTGTCGCCGGTCAGCAACCCCACTTGCTCGCTGCCATAGAAGGCACACAGGTCGTGATACTTCTGATTCGAGAGCGCCTTGATAGGTGCGGTGTAGAAGCCACGCTTACCTTCATCGAGGGCCATGGCCAGTCCGTACTCAGCAATGACAGTTTTCCCCGAGCCAGTGGGCGCAGCAACGAGCACCGATTCTCCGGCGTCAAGGGCATCAAAGGCTTGCACCTGAAACGGATCAGGGGCGAACTCGTAACGCGCCAAGCGTCGTTGGCGGGCAGTGCTGGTCACTCGACAGCCGACTTGCGGCGGCGCCACAAGATGAGTGCGCCGATCCCCACGGCAATGACGTACAAGACGGTTAGCGGCACACCGAGCGCCATCAGCGTGATGGGGTCGCCACTTGGTGTGATTACGGCAGCGACGATAAAAATAACCATGATGGCGTAGCGCCATTGTGTAATCAGCGTGCGTGGTGAAACCACTTCAACCAACTGCAAAAAGACCAACAGCACCGGCGATAAAAAGCCGACACCAAATGACAGCATCATGAGTACGACCAGATTGACGTATTTATTGATCTGATAGTTCTGCGTCACGTCGGCACCCGACCAACCAATTAAGAACTCAAGCGCTCGGTCAAGTGTCCAGTACGCCAGAAACGCACCAACAGCAAAGAGCACCACCGATGAAAAGATGAAGAAGTACGAATATCGTTTCTCGCGCTTGGTGAGAGCTGGCACGATAAATCGCCAGATGTTCCAGAGCAGCACAGGAAGCGCAATTACTACCCCACCCCACAACGCGATACGCATACGCGCTGAGAACCCGTCGATGGGGCCAAGTGCATAAAGCGATCCATCGCAGTTGAGCGACGAGTTCACGGCGCACAGATCGCGGTAGGGCTTGGTCAAGAATCGCAGAACTGGTTCGTAGGCCAACAACAAGCCAATAGCCCCAACGGCGATCGCGAGCAGACTGAATAGCAGTCGCGTGCGTAACTCGGCAAGATGCCCCATGATCGACATATCGTCGACGCTGCGTCGTGAACCAACCACGTTAAGGACCTACTGCGGGCGGTACATCAGGAGTTGGAGGTGACACGGGCTTGTCTGGCACAGGCTTGTCTGGCACGGGCTTGTCAGTTACGGTCCTTTTGAATTCCGCAACGGGCTCATCCACCAACTTGCGCACCTCACGAATGGGTTCTTCCATCACCTTGTTTACTTCACGTTGCATATTGCTGGTGACGTTGCGAATCTCGCGATACACCTTGCCAGCCCGCCGCATGGCTGAGGGCAGTTTCTCGGGGCCCAAGACGATGAGGCCGAGCATGGCGATGAAGACCAATTCGGTGCCCGACAGATTGAACACGTAGCAAGCCTACGAGACAGGGTTGTCGGCCTCGTAGTGTTGCGCCGTGCAACAGCGATTGCCCTCTCTTATACAACCCCCATGGTTGTTTGCCCATCGTGGCGCGCGCGCACACGAGCGAGAAAACACGATGGTGGCTTTTCGCTTGGCGGTCAAGTTGGGTGCCACCGGGCTCGAGTCAGATGTGTGGCTGACCAGTGATGGTGTTGCTGTTTTGGATCACGATGGCTGGGTTGGCCCGCGTTGGCGTCGCCGGCCAATTGCTGACACCGTCTGCGCTGCACTGCCCAAGCACATCCCGACGCTGTCCGAACTGGCTGAATTGGCACAGCTTCATCAACTGGCGCTGTCGCTCGATATCAAGGATGCAGCCGCCTACGACGTAGTCGCCCGCACCCTTACCGATGTCTCTTCTGATCTCGTTGGTCGCTCATTTATTTGCTGTGAAGATTTCGCATTACTGCAAACCGTTGCTCCGCGTTTGCGCAGCCTGCAGTTAATCGACTCGTCAAGATTGTCCACGATGAAAACTGGGCCAGAACGTCGTTTAGCGGACTTAAGCAATCTCGGCGTTGTGGGGCTTAACATGCACCACACCGACTGGAATGGCGGTCTCGTCACCCTCGCCCATCGCTTTAACCGCCTGGCATTCGCCTGGGATGCACAATTCGAATACCAACTCACCACCACGTTGCTTATGGGAATTGACGGGCTGTATAGCGACTGGGTGGACCGCATGGTTGATGCAGCCCGCGTGCTGTAGCACGCCTTACAGATCGTTAGCAGCGCCGTTTACAAGGTTGACATGCTGCTGGGCGGCCAAATCACCACAACGGCCCGACCAACAATCAAATCAATATCCACCGGGCCAAACATGCGGCTGTCAAACGACATGGGTCGGTTGTCGCCAATCAAGAACACTTCGTTCTCACCCATGGTGGTGGGGCCCACGTCAGCAGCGCCACAACGTACTCCAGGTTCAAGTGTCGAATCGAGTTCCTGATTGCTCAACCACGGTTCGTCGAGCACAGTTCCGTTAATCGACACAACACAGTTCGCAATCGTGAGGGTTTCACCAGGCAAGCCGATTACACGCTTAATGAGGTCATCGTGCTGCACCGTGTCGCCATTGAGTGTGATTCGATCAAACACAATGACATCACCGCGTGATGGAGAACCGAAGCGGTACGAAAATTTGTTAACCAACACTCGATCATCGCCGAACAATGTCACTTCCATCGATGGCCCAGCTATATAAAACTGTTGCACTACAAACGTGCGCAGAGCCATTGCAATAAAGACTGCAGCGACTATTACCACGAGCCACTCGCGTACTTGTTTCAGCCAAGCCGAGCGCCGCAGGTCTGGTGCTGCATCAGTCACTCATGCAACGCTAGTTGCGAAAAGTCGTGGCGCATCTTTTGCGTGCGGTCTGGCGATCGTTTTACAGCGAGGCAATCAGTTTTTCAACTCGGTCGTCTTGGCTTTTGAACGGGTCTTTGCACAAGACGGTTCGCTGAGCTTGATCGTTCAACTTGAGATGCACCCAATCGACCGTGAAGTCACGCTTGCGCTCTTTTGCCCGGCGGATGAAGTCACCGCGCAATCGGGCCCGCGTGGTTTGGGGGGCAACGTCTTTGGCCAAGTCGATGGCCTTGTCGTCACACAGGCGCTCGACCATGCCGCGCGACTGCATCTTGAAGAAAATGCCACGCTCGCGATCAATGTCGTGATACTGCAAATCCAGCATCTGCACCCGTGGGTCGTCTAGCCCCACATTGTGGCGCTTGCAGTATTCGTCAATGATCCGGTACTTGATGACCCAGTCGATTTCACGGTCAAGTTTGAGAGGGTCATTTTCTAGCGCAACAATGCAGTGTTCCCACATGTCGAGTGCCCGCTGTTCTTCAGCGGTGAAGCCACGTTGGTCGGCATAGCGCAGTGCGCGATCCAAGAGTTCGCGTTGAATGTCGAGCGCTGAGAGTTCGCGTCCGCTCGCTAGACGTACCTTGCGGCGACAGGTGAGGTCATGGCTGATGTCGCGAATCGCACGAATGGGGTTCTCGAGGGTCAGATCACGCAAAGAGGCGACCGGGTCCTCAATCATTCGCAGCACACAGGCTGCGGCACCGACCTTCAAGAAGTTGGTGTATTCGCTCATGTTGGAGTCGCCGACAATCACATGCAATCGGCGAAAGCGCTCAGAGTCGGCGTGAGGTTCGTCGCGAGTATTGATGATTGGCCGGCTACGGGTGGTGGCGCTGCTGACGCCTTCCCAGATGTGCTCGGCTCGCTGCGAAATCGAAAACACTGGGCCGCGTGCGGTTTGCAGGATGTGTCCAGCGCCGGCAAAAATCTGCCGCGACACAAAGAACGGCAACAAAGTTGCGCCGTAATACGACAAATCGTCGGTACGCGTGGTGAGAAAGTTTTCGTGACAGCCGTAGCTATTGCCCGCCGAGTCGGTGTTGTTTTTGAACAAATAGATGGTGCCGCGAATACCTTCGTCACGTAGCCGTTGTTCGGCGCCAGTCACCAAACCTTCGAGAATGCGCTCACCCGCTCGGTCGTGGGTGATGCAGTCAAGAATGGAGTCGCACTCTGGCGTTGCATACTCAGGGTGCGATCCCACATCTAAGTACAAACGGGC
Source organism: Ilumatobacteraceae bacterium (assembly GCA_040401815.1). Classification (GTDB taxonomy): domain Bacteria; phylum Actinomycetota; class Acidimicrobiia; order Acidimicrobiales; family Ilumatobacteraceae; genus F1-60-MAGs027. Next base: position 16,992 of record JBBANT010000007.1, read on the forward strand.
CCCATTTTCTAAAAACACGTTGCTCGAGCGACCCCACGACACCACCTTGCGAAACAAGTAGCGCGCTACTTCGTCGGGGCTCAAGCGTCGTTGGCCGCGCAGGGTGCAGGTAACGCCGTACTCGGTTTCGATGCCGTAGATCCGCCGCTGAAGTTCGGTGGTGGCCATCAGCGCAGGGCTATTGCCACCGCGTCGTCAGAGACTCTGGTGAAAGCACGACGCTTGCCGTTGCGAGACAAACTCGCTATTTCGAGATCGCTCGCCGCCAAGGTGCGCTCTGGCCCGGTGAGGGCGGCGACGGCAACGCGGATTGCACCCGCAACATCGAGGTTGTCGTTGAAGTTGGGTTCGAGTCGCTTGAGAATGCCTTCGGCGTCGCCACCCAGCACGCAGTAACGCTTTTCTTCTAGCAAGGTGCCGTCATACAAAATATGAAACATGCGGTCGTTGGCAACCACGTCGGATACTTCGACCACAAGTAGCTCTACTTCGAGTGGTTTAGGCCCCATCGTGGAAAACACATCGCCAAGTACTTGGGCATATTGATTGGCCAGACTGCGTGCGTCTACGTCGTTGCGCGAATACTGATATCCCCGCAACTCGGCTGCGCGCACACCTGCCACACGCAATTGGTCAAACTCGTTGTACTTGCCCACACCAGCAAAAGCAATGCGGTCGTAGATTTCACTTACCTTGCGCAGCGTGGAGGAAGGATTCTCTGCGACAATGACGATGCCCTCAGCAAGCTGCATCGCCACCAAGGCTCGACCCCGGGCAATGCCTTTGCGCGCGTAATCCGCGCGGTCCTTCATCATTTGCTCGGGTGAAACGTAAAACGGCATGCTCATCGGGTGCGCACCTCGCCCATGATCGTCTCGTACATCGCCGCCAGCCTCGTGTCGTCGACGCGACTCCAACCCGTCGAATCAATTGAGGCCACGATCGGATAGATGCCGCGTAAAACGTCGGGCCCACCAGTAGCTGCATCGGCGTCCGATGCTTCCCACAGCGCACGCGCCGCCAAATCAATTGCTGCTTCACGACTGAGGTTCTGTCGCCAGCCCACACGCAGCACGGTGCCAGCCAAACGCGAACCTGAGCCGGTGGCTACGAAATCGCGCTCCTCATATCGACCACCAGTGGGGTCATAGTCCCACAAGCGACCACGCCCGACGAGCGGGTCGTAGCCAGCGAAAATCGGTACCACCATCAGCCCCTGCATGGCAGCAGGCAGATTGGAGCGCACCATCATTGACAACTGGTTGGCTTTGCCCTCTAGCGACAGCGCCTGGCCTTCGACCTTTTCGTAATATTCTAATTGCAGTTGAAACAACTTGATCATCTCCATCGCCGGCCCCGCGGTGCCAGCAATGGCGACGCCACTCAAGTCGTCGGCTTGCACCACTTTGTCCATCGTGCGATGGCTGATGGACATGCCGGCAGTAGCACGACGGTCGCCCGCCATGATGACACCACCGTCGAAGGTCAGCGCCAAACAAGTGGTGGCGTGAGGAAACGACTGGGCATCGCTTGCCGACACCAAAGTGGCAGGAAATGGATCAATGCCGACCTTGCGCAACAGCTCGGCAAAGTTGGCACCAGGGTCATCACCGGTAGAAAATCGTGGCATGGTCATGAAGTGTTTTACTGTCCACCCTTTTGCACGTAACTCTTCACGAAATCTTCGGCGTTGGTTTCTAACACTTCATCTATTTCATCGAGCAGACCGTCGAGTTCGGCTTTGAGTCGATCAGTTTTTCCGGTGTCTGGGATGGTGGCAGACGTTTGCTCGCTGCCGGCCGATTGATCGGCTTCTCTAGGGTTCGTGACTCGCTGTTTTTTGGTGCGTTCAGCCATGTCAAGCACCATAGCAAGACGAACTACCCGTGCTGCCGACGATGCCTCAGGTGGGGTTGGTGTCACCCAGTCGGGCAATAAGTTCACCAGCATTGGCACACGAGGCGAGCAACGCCCCTGTGAGCGCCCGGGTGCCGCGTAGGGGCTCCATCATCGGCACTCGACGCAAGGGCTCTCGCCCCACGTCAAACACGATGGAATCCCAGTTGGCCGCCACGATCTCGGGTGCAAATCGAGTCAAACACGTGCCGCGAAAGTAAGCCCGTGTCGTTGCTGGCGGGTGTTCGATCGCATGCTGTGCGTCGCTCGGGTCGACGAGGGTGCGCAGCCCGCAGCGGGTAGCTAGCGATCGGCCAGCGCGCAGATCGGAATATTGCAGGTCGATGGCCTTGAGTCGCACATCAGTTGGGGCGAGCGAGTGACGCTCGGCGTAGCCGTCGACCAAGCGTTTCTTGGCTACCCAATCCACCACGTTGGCCATACTGAGCGGATCGGACTCCAGCCCAGTCAGCACGTTCTCCCACTCGTGGAGAATCATCTTGCCGTCATCGATCGTGACGGAGTCGAGCCCAAAGCGATCAGCCCAGGATTGAGCCCGCTCGAGCAGTTGCCACTGCACCTCGAGTGCTGTCATTCGTTTACCGTTTGCCATCGCGATTGTGGCGCGCAG
>JBBANT010000007.1:19618-49728 GCA_040401815.1 Ilumatobacteraceae bacterium
CCCACCTTGCCGGCCCCGGTGAACACCTGACGAGTTACAAAGTGCGGCGTAATTTGCGCAACGAGGCGGCCAAACGGCACGGCCCGATCAACCAAAAAGTTTTCGTGACATCCATAGCTGTTGCCTTTGCCGTCACTGTTGTTTTTGTATACGACGATTTCACCCCCATTGCCGAGCATGGTCTTGGCCCGTTCCATGCTGAGGCGCATGATTTCTTCAGCAGCTCGGTCATACAAAACTGTCTCGGTTGTGGTGCGACACTCAGGGGTTGAACACTCCGGGTGAGCATGGTCGACGTAATAACGCGCACCATTGGTGAGCACAGTGTTCACCAGGTGTGTTTCGATTTCGGGAGCAAGAATCTCGTTGAGCAATAAGCCGCGGGCGTCGTTGCCGGGTTGTTCGTCAAAGAAGTCCCAGGCGGTTTTGGTTTGGGTGCGACCCAAAAATGCATTAATCAACATCGAACTCGCCGTAACGGCGTTGAGGTCGGCATCGCGAACCACGATGCCGTACTCGGTTTCGATGCCCGAAACTTTCGGAATCGCCATCGCTAGAGGTACTGCCCGGTGGCCGTGCGTTCAATCGCCTTGCCTCCGGTTGCGCCATCAGTATGGGTGAGGGTGCGGATGAAGATGATTCGCTCACCTTTGCGACCCGAGACTTTGGCCCAATCGTCGGGGTTGGTCGTGTTTGGAAGGTCTTCGTGCTCGCGGAACTCTTGGCGTATCGACGACGTCAAATCGCTGAGCTCAATCCCCCGCTCGCCGCCGGCCAGCAGTCGCTTGATGGCCAGTTTCTTGGCTCGTCGCACGATGTTTTCAATCATGGCCCCCGAAGCGAAATCGCGGAAGTACAGCACTTCCCTATCACCGTTTTGATACGTGACTTCGAGGAAGCGGTTGGACTCGTCGTTGGCATACATCTCTTCGACGGTGGCTTCAATCATGTTGTGAATGGCCTGCTTGACATCGCCGCACTTAGCGATCTCGCTGGCAGCAATCGGCACCTCGCTCGTGAGATAGCGACTAAAGATCTGCTGTGCGGCGTGTGCATCCGGGCGTTCGATGCGAATCTTCACATCAAGTCGGCCTGGACGCAAAATGGCGGGGTCGATGAGATCTTCACGGTTGGTGGCGCCGATCACAATCACGTTGTGCAGACCCTCGACACCGTCAATTTCGGCGAGTAGCTGCGGCACGATTGTGGATTCCATATCCGACGAGATGCCCGTGCCACGTGTGCGGAACATCGAATCCATCTCATCGAAGAACACGATGACCGGCCAGCCCTCTTCGCTCTTCTCGCGAGCCCGTTGAAACACCATTCGAATCTGGCGTTCGGTCTCACCGACATATTTGTTCAGCAGTTCTGGGCCTTTGATGTTGATGAAGTAGCTACGACCTTTGTCGGCCCCGGTGCGGGCGGCAACCTTCTTAGCCAACGAGTTGGCAACGGCTTTGGCGATCAGTGTTTTGCCGCAGCCCGGTGGGCCATAAAGCAAAATTCCTTTCGGGGCAGGCAACTGATGTTCGGCAAACAAGTCGCCATGCAGGAACGGCAGTTCCACGGCATCGGCAATGGCCTCAATCTGGGTATCCAGTCCACCGATGTCGTCATACGAGATATCGGGAACCTCTTCGAGCAGCAAGTGTTCGACCTCGGGTTGCGCCAAACGCTCGAGCAACAAGCCGCTACGTACATCGAGGCGCAACAAGTCGCCATTGCGCAGATGTGTGCCGCGCAGCGCGTCGGCAAGCTCACACACACGGTCGTCATCACCGCGTCCGGTGACGATGGCGCGAATGCCGTCTTCGAGTACTTCTTTGAGCGACACCACCTCGCCGGTGATGTCAGCGTGGCGAGCCATAACCACATTGAGTGACTCATTCAACACGACCTCGCTACCGCGCTCGAGCGTGTGGACATCAATCTCGGGATGCAACGACACTCGCATCTTGCGACCGTTGGTCAGCACGTCCACGCTGCCGTCGTCGTTGGAACCCACCACCACGCCGTAGGCCGAAGGTGGCTGAGTAAGTTTTTCCACCTCTTCGCGTAATGATGCAACGTGGTCGCGGGCTTCGCGCAATGCGTACGAAAGTTTTTCGTTCTGGGCCTTGGCTGCGGCTATCTGACCCTTGGCCTCGAGGACCCGTTCTTCAAGTGCACGAAGTCGCGCGCCTGTGTCATCGGCCATGCCCTGAACCTAGCGGGCAGCCGTGTATCGTGAAAAGCCATGAAGGTATGGATCGACCAAGACCTCTGCACAGGTGACGGCTTGTGTGAAGAGATCGCCCCCGAAGTATTCGCGCTGCTCGACGACGGTCTGGCCTATGTCAAAGAGGGCGACAAGATTTTCGCAACTGCCAAGGGCAACGCTCAGGGCGCCGAAGGCGTCGCCAACTTTGCTGACAAACATTTAGATGCCGTCATTGAGTCCGCCGAGGAATGCCCCGGCGAATGCATTTTCATCGAACCGTAACTCGGTTCGTTATTGCGCGAGCAACAGTCGCGCTGTTGTCAAAAACCCCGTGTGAGCCACCATGCGATGGTCAGGGCGAACCGACTCACCTTCAATGTGCCACGTGCGGTGCAACACTTCGAGTGTGCGCATTGCAACCCACTGCCCGCGATGGCGAGATAGCACTTCGCGCACTTTCACTGCTTGGGTAATGCTCGGGGTATAGGCGACGACTACGCCACCCCCATGCATTACCGCCGGAAGGTGCGGCAGCACTTGCCACGGCTCGGGCAAATCCAACACGGCACGATCAAAGCGACCACCGTTGGGCAGATCGATGCCGGCGTACGAGTCGCGAATCATGACGTGAAATCGAGCTGATGCTTCGTCGCCGAGAAATGACGCGACATTCTTCTTGGCTCGTTGAGCGAAATCTTCGCGCAGTTCATAACCGATGATGCGCGCCCCAGCTCGCAGCATGGTCATCGACAACGCGCCAGATCCGACGCCAGATTCAAACACCAGATGGCCCGGCGCAATGTCGGCGAGCATTGCGATGGGTGCAAGATCTTTTGGATAAATGACCTGTGCCCCACGTGGCATCTCGAGCACGAAATCTTCAAGAGTTGGGCGCATCACTACGTAGCGCGCACCTTTGGTGGATTCCACCGTGCAACCTTCGCTCGACCCAATCACCTGTGTGTGGGGTACAAAGCCGGCGTGACTATGAAATTCGCCCGTGGCTTCGAGGGTGACGAGATAGCGACGCTCCTTGGTGTCGATCAACAACACTCGATCGCCCTCGACGAATGCAGCAGACATCAGTTGGCACGCCGACGTTGTACTGAGATATTTTCACCTTGTCGCAGTTGCACTGTCGTGCGCTCGATTCGACGGTTGCGACGACGCCACCAACGCCAGACAACCAGAGCTGCAGCAACGATTGGGTAACGCTTCATAACCCGAGTAAGGACCGCCAAGCCAACAAACGTTGACACTCGGGAGGCAGTGGCAGGCGCGGATCTAGAAGGCACGGCTTAGCGACGAATCTCGATCACACCGCGACGTCGTTTTCCGCCACGGCGACCAAACAAGTAGGCCACCAGCAACCCCGCGGCAATGCCGGCGACAGCTAGCACGGTCACGGAAGCCTTCTTGGTCTCGGAAATTTCGGTGACATCATCTTGCAGTGCCTGAAAGCGTTGCTCGAGATCATCGCGGGTGATGCGTTGACGGTCGTTCACTTCCGCCCCCGGTTCAGCTCAAATACTCGTACTCGTGACCAGGCCAACATCGAGAGAGCACATCCAACGCCCAAGGTCACCACATAGGGCACGAACGACAAACCATCGGCTTGCTCGGGCCACCAGACATGCAGCATCAAATCCTGGGTAATGCGCAGCACCCCGACAAGCAAGATGATGATGCCTACCGACATGAAAAACGCCGCCATCAACCCGAACGCCAGCCAACGCCCAGCACCGCGCAGCGGGCCGAGAGTTTCTTGCTTGGCGTAATCGCGCACCATTTCCAGGGTGTCGACAGGGTCAAATTGCATACCTTCTGTCTATCTGTGCCGCCAGGCCTCAGCTGGCTGGTCAGGGGTCTCGCTCTAGGGGCGCGGCAGCAAGTCGTCAGTAGTGGGCGTGGCACTGAAGGCGGCCAGTGACTGCATCAATTCGTTCCACAGCGGTTGATATGAACTTTGGTTCGAAACCCCAGACCCATTGAGCATAAAAGCGAAGGTAATCACACTCTGCCCAGTGGCATCCACCACCGGGTAAAAGCCGCTGAGTGATTTAGCCAGCCGTAACGTTCCGGTTTTCGCCCGCACTCGGTTGAGAGCCGGGCCACTCGTAAATTGTTCACGCAGGGTGCCTGTTGCCCCTGCCACTGCCAGCGCTTGACCAAGTGGGCTATTGACCCCATAGGTATTGAGCAGTGCGACCAACACCTGACAAGAAACCTGGTTGCTGCTGTCCAGGCCTGATCCATCAGCAAACACCAAACCATCCAGTGGAATCGCGCGTGCTTCGAGCACTTCGGTGATGGTTTGCAAGCCTGCGACGCGTGTTGCTTGTTGTTTATTGACCAGACCAATTTCTTTCAACAACAATTCTGCGACGTTGTTGTCGCTGTTGGTCAAGAGATCAGCCAAGATGTCAGAAAGCGGTGCACTTGATAGCCGACCTAGTGATGCAGCAGTGGCGGGCACTACCCCACTGCGTGCTGCACCTACAACTGTTACCCCGCGTGCCTGCAGCAGTCGAGTAAACGCTGTGGCGGCACCAGTGGCGGGGTTGGCTGGCTTTAATGGTTCACCAACCAACAAGCCATCATCCACCATTAACGCTCCGAGCGGGCCTGCTTCGATGGAACGAATTCCGTCACCCCAGGTGGGCACGTAGCGCTCAGTGTCATAACGCGACTCGTCACCGATCACAGCCCCTGTAACGAGGGTGACGCCACTCGCCACCAATTCATCGGCAAGAGTTTCTAAGTAGGTCGGGTTGATCGCTGGATATGTCTGTGTAAGCGGATACGCGCGAGTGCTCAGCACCGGGTCGCCTCCACCTACCAACCACAAGTCGCCCAACACAATGGCACCGCTGCGGTTACCCAAGAGCGAGGTGGTGAAGCGATAGTCGGCGCCCAGCACATCGAGAGCTGCTGCTGCCACGAGCAACTTCATATTGCTGGCCGGGATAAGTGCGCGCTGTGGTCGCGTTGCGGCTACAGAGCGCGATTCGGCAAGCACCACCAAGCAGGCAGTCTGCGGCAGTTTGGCTGACAGCGTCGCAAGTCGCGTGCGCACTTTGGCCACGCGTGCTTCGATTGCAGTGGTGCGCGCAATTCGTCGTACCGAAAACACTGGCTCAATTGGCTGTGGCCCAGTACTCGCTTGAATTGTGAGCGGCGTGGCAGCGCCAGCCGAACCCAGCGTCACTTGCCACGCAGAAAACAACGGAACGAACACCACGACAGCAGCAACGATGAGGCTGACTGCGGCACGCTGGCCGTCAACTGTCAAGACATGACGATCGAAGGTGCGTAGTCGCTTCACCAACCGACGACCCAACAACGACAACGGAAATCTACGTTCGCTCATGCCATTAATCGGCCAGGCCACGATGCCGCGCGTACGAGTAGGCATGACCAAGTGCGCGCACCGCACGAGGGCCGCTCGCATAACACATGCCACCCAGTTCGCGCACCGTACGCGGGCCAGCATTCTGTGGGTCGGCCACCGCCAGCTCGGTCGCAATCAAAATTGGTTTGCCAGTTGATAGCGCCAACTCGTGGGCAGCAGTAGCAAATCGTTCGTCTTGTCGTTCGTGGTATTCCACGATGCGCGCCAAGCCGTGCTCGGGATGAAACTCACCCTCGCGCATCAGTCGTGCCTGATTGGCCTGAATGCCGATACCCAAATACACGACCGCATCCACGCTTGTGCATGATGCGAGCACCTCTAGAACCAATGGGATGGTGTCGCGCGTTTCGCCGCCTGCGCAATCGACCGGGTTATTGCGCGACCACCGAGCAACCAACAAATCATCGAGCCGCGCCATCACATCGTCAGGCAATTGAGCTAGTCGCAACATTCCATCCAGGCTCAGCGCATCTGCGGTTACGACTCCCCATCCGCCAGCAGTCGTGAGAATCGCCACACGATTGCCTCGCGGCAGTGGTGACGTTGCAAAAAATGCTGCAGCGTCGAAAGCCTCTTCTACCCCAGCGGCACGCACGATGCCCAGCTGGCGACACAGCCCTGAAAACACATCGTCGTTCGACGCCAAAGCGCCCGTGTGGCTGGATGCAGCGCGAGCGCCTTCGGCAGATGCCCCACCCTTGAGCAACACGACGGGCTTGCGAGCTACAGCAAGTTCCAGTGCGGTACGCAATCGTCGGCCATCGGTGACGCCTTCGATGTAGCTCAGCACCGTGGCCGTGGCTACATCGCGTGACAACCACTCGATGTAGTCGGCTACGTCAACAGCGGCTGCATTACCCGCTGACACTGCACGGGCCACACCCACCCCAGTAGCACGAGCCAAGTTCATGAAACTCGAAACAAAGTTGCCGCTTTGGCTAGCAATCGAAATCGCACCGGCGGGTGGATACGGTGCCACGATTTGTGCGCACAGCGAGCTAGGGGTACTCACCACACCTTGACCATTCGGCCCTGCCAGCAACACATTGGCAGCCTTTGCCGTTTCTACAAGTTGCAGCTCGGCCGCTCGACCACTATCACCGGCTTCGCCATAACCCGCCGAGGTAATGAAGGCAGCACCTATCCCGCGAGCTGCACAGTCCTTTAGCAGTTGCTCATTTGCACTTGCCGGTGTGCAAAAAAAAGCCAAATCAAATTCATCGGCGGGAAGCTCGCTGACCGACTCGACTGTTTGGATGCCGAGCACTGTTTCACGCGCCAAGTTGGTGGCAGCAACTCGACCGCGGTAGCCACTGGCCAACAAATTGTGTAAGGACACAAAACCAAACTTGCCGGGGTGTGTAGAGGCACCTAGCACCACCACCCCGCGCGGCTCGAACAGCGCACGAAAGCCAGCGTCGGCATGGCGCGGGAATACTGGTGTCGCCGTTGATGCTTCTGAGGCTTGGTTGCTCGCCTGCAGTTCGATTAGCGCATCGACCGCGATCGGCTCCCCCTGCGGGGTGATAATCACAGGATTGATATCGATTGATGCAATGTCACTGCGCTCAACGGCAGTTTGTGCAACCGCATCGATGGTGCACCAGAGTGCGTCACGATCCAACGGTTGTTGGCCGCGAAAGGCACCAAGCAACGAAGTTGCAGAGAGCGAGTCGAGCATGTCGTCGAGATCTGCGCGCACCAGCGGCGCTACGCGCATCTGCACATCGCTAAATGCTTCGGCACTTACCCCGCCTACGCCCACCACAATGACCACACCAAAGAGTGGGTCGCGCACCATTCCCACCAACAACTCGCGTGAGCCACTCACGTGTTGAGCGACAAGCAACCCAACGTCGCCGTCATCAGCCCGACGCAGCGCCAAGAGATCCTGCGCCGCTTGTTGCACCGCACTTGCGTCACCAAGCCCAACGCGCACCAAACCGCGTTCGCTCTTGTGTGCCAAGCGCTCACCTACCAACTTGACAACCACAGGAAACCCAAAGCGTTGAGCTGCCGCAACTGCCTGTTGGGCGTCTGGCACGATGGCTTCGCCGGCAAACAACGCACCACGAGTCGCCAGAACTTGCTTCGATTCGTGTTCGCTCAGTGTGCGTAACTCAACCACGGCTTCCAACGGTAGTGTTCCAGCCTCATGCACATCGTTGCAGCACTTTTCGTCGATGATTTTTCCATGCGTCAAGTGGAAGGCCCTTCTACCAGGCTCGACCTCAAAGGTGTTTATTTTTCTCAAGTGGCACCACAGCCACTGCCGTGCACGTTGTCGCCGCACCTCGTGGTGCTGATTTATCGCCCAGCAGAGAGCAAGGGTGACGGCGTGCTGCAAGTGGTGTTTCATCCACCGGGGGTTGCACCAGAGGTCTCGTCCGGCGCAACTGCAGAGGGCACGCCTCCTTTGGCCCAACATGCCAGCCCGTTCACCGTTGAGCCTGGGAAATTCACCTATCGCCTAGTGCGCGCCGAATTGCCGATCACCGAATACGGTCAGGTAATCGCCCACAGCCGAATCGATAATGGTCCATGGCTTGCTGTGCCACTTACGATCTTGCCGCCGGTCGCCACAAGTTGAGCCCGATCAGCCGAAACAAGTAGCAAACAGCGAAGTTCGGCGTAGCCCGCGCTGGGCAACTATCGTCATCAGCCGTGGCGATTCGTTTGACGAGCGAGCAGGATCGCTTGGCCGTCGCCATGATTCGCGGCTTGGCAATGGATGCGCCGCTGGCGGCCAAGAGTGGACATCAAGGCACGGCGATGGCGTTGGCACCATTGGCCCACGTGTTGTACAGCCGAATCATGCAGCACGACCCAGCACGTCCCGACTGGGCTAGCCGCGATCGATTCATTTTGTCCAACGGTCATGCGTCGATCTTGCAATACGCACTGTTGTATCTCAATGGCTACGGGTTGGAGCTCGACGACCTACGAGCGTTTCGCCAATGGGGTTCCTCCACGCCTGGTCACCCCGAGGCGGGTCACACAGCAGGAGTCGAAGTCACTACCGGCCCACTTGGTCAGGGGTTTGCCAACGCTGTCGGGATGGCTATCGCTGAGCGTCATCTGCGCGCTCGGTTTGGTGCCGATGCGCATAGCCATCATGTGTTCGTCATCGCTGGTGACGGCTGTTTTATGGAAGGCATCAGCCATGAGGCCGCATCGTTCGCAGGTCATCAGCAACTTGATCGGCTCGTCTGTATTTTTGACGACAACAAAGTAACGATTGACGGTGCAACATCACTCACTTGCAGCGACGATGTGGCGCAACGCTTTGCTGCCTACGGCTGGAACGTGGTCGAAGCTGGTGATATCGCCGACGATATGGATGCGCTCGAGCGTGTGTTGACCGCTGCCAAGGCGCACACCGGTTCGCCAACCTTGTTGATCCTGCGTAGTCACATCGGCGCACCATCACCAGACTTCACCGATGCACCCGAGGCCCATGGCAACCCGTTCGGGGCAGCCCATGTGACAGCAACCAAAAAGGTGATGGGTATTCCCGACGAACCGTTCTGGGTAGATGCGCCAACCGTTGCGGCAATGCGAGCAGCGGCTCGCGAGCGTTGTGCGCCTGCACGTGACGCGAACATCTCCGCCCTAGCCAAATTGGATGCCGATCACACCGCACTGTGGAGTCAGATGTGGAATCGTGTACCCAGCAACGAGTGGAACTCAGCGCCCCCGTCGTTCGATGCCACAACCAGCGTCGCCACACGCGTTGCAGTGCAGAAATCAATTGATGCTTCGCGCGATGACGTTCCAGGTTTGCTCGTGGGCAGCGCTGACCTCACCGGGAACACCGGGGCCAAATTGTCGAGTGCTACTGCCCTATCTGCAGATAACCCAGGTGGTCAACAAATTTATTACGGCATTCGCGAACACGCCATGGGTGCTATCGCTGTGGGGATGGCTCTGCATGGTGGGGTTGTGCCAGCTGTTGGAACATTCTTCGTGTTTGCCGACTACATGCGCCCAGCACTGCGCTTGGCGGCGTTGTCACAGGCTCGCGTGATTTTCATTTTTTCTCACGATTCAGTCGGGGTCGGCGAAGACGGCCCCACTCATCAACCAGTTGAACAGCTGGCGTCGCTGCGCGTGATTCCGGGGTTACGCGTGGTGCGTCCCGCCGACGCCAACGAAACCGCACGGGCTTGGCGCCATGCCTGCGATCACTCTGGGCCAACTGCACTTATTTTGTCGCGTCAAAACACAGCGATTGTTACCAACGGAATGGCAGTTGATCGCGGCGGCGCCGTGGTGCGCGATACCGATGCTGCGCCAAAACTTATTTTGATTGCCACTGGCACCGAAGTGGCTCTTGCCGTCGAAGCTGCTGCGACCCTTGCCCAAAGTGACATCGCAGTTCGTGTGGTGTCGATGCCCTGCCCAGAGTTGTTTGCCGGGCAAGATCCCACATATCGAGCCCACGTGCTGCCGATTGGTGTGCCGGTGTTGGCAGTTGAAGCCGGCAGCACCTTCGGCTGGAGCACCTTTGCCGACGATGCCATTGGCATTGATCGCTTCGGGGCTAGTGCACCGGGCAATGTGGCGCTCACCCGACTCGGTATTTCAGTGGACAATGTGGTGGCTCGAGCCAAGGACCTGCTCGACGCGTTCGGGGTGTAGCGATGGGACTACTGCATCGTTTGCACAGTGAGGGTGGCCAGAGCCCGTGGCTTGACAATTTGCGTCGTGGGTGGATCACCAGCGGACAACTAGCGACTATGCGCGATCGTGGGGTGCGTGGTCTCACCAGCAATCCGACGATTTTTCAAAAAGCAATCCAAGGCTCAGCGGATTACGACACCCAGTTCATCGCACTCGTACGTGAGGACGCATCGCCTCATGATGCGTATTGGGAACTCGTACTGCGCGACATCGACTCGGCACTCGACGTGTTTGCTCCCGTGTATGCAGATTCAGGCGGCACTGACGGCTTCGTGAGCGTCGAAGTCGACCCGAGCCTGGCCGACGACGCAGCAGGCACACTGCAAGCGGCGCGGTCGCTGCACGAGCGCATCTCACGGCTCAATGTGATGATCAAGATTCCGGCAACTCCAGCTGGTCTTCCCGCTATTCGCACGATGATCGCAGAAGGCCGCAGCGTGAATGTGACGCTCATCTTTAGCCTCGAGCGTTACGGCGCAGTGCTTGAGGCCTACGTGGCCGGTCTCGAAGACCGATTGGCCAGTGGTGTGCAGAACTTGGCAGTTACCGCCAGCGTGGGAAGTTTCTTTATCTCGCGGGTTGATACCGAAGTTGATCGTCAGCTGAGCGAGATCGGCTCGGATGCAGCCCTGGCATTGCGCGGCCAAGCAGCCATTGCTCAGGCCCGTTTGGCGTATCAGATGTTTCGCGACACCTTTAGCGGCCCTCGCTGGAACAAGCTGGCCGCTGCGGGTGCACAAATGCAACGTCCGTTGTGGGCTTCAACGTCAACCAAGAACCCGGCTTACCGCGACACGTTGTATGTCGATGAACTCATTGGTCCACACACGGTAAACACGCTTCCCGACGCCACACTTGAAGCATTTGACGACCACGGACGCATCGCGCGCACGCTTGATGCCGACATAGCGCAGGCCAAGCACGTCTGGCAATCCATTGCCGACATCGGCGTTAACCATGCTGCAGTGGCGGCCCAGCTCGAGCGCGAAGGGGTGAGCTCGTTTCAAAAAAGCTTCGATGAATTGTTGGCGGCTTTGGCCACCAAGGCCGCTGCTTTACGGGTCAGTTGACGGCATTCGCTCGAGCAGGTTGATTGCTTTTTCTACTGCGCGCCGTGCTTGGGTTAGTGCACGCTCGGCATCCGGACGTTTGGTTTCGCCAGCCCGTGACGCTTCGCTCAACACGCTGAGCGCGCGATCAGCAATATCTTCAGACGCCGAACGTAACCGCTCGATGATGTCATCTAAGTCCGCCATGGTGCGGGCTCAGCCACCTTTTTTGCCGGCGCGACGCCGATCTTCAATACTCAACCAACGCTTACGAATGCGAATCGACTTGGGGGTTACTTCAACAAGCTCGTCATCGCCAATCCACTCGATGGCTGTTTCCAGCGTGTGAATCACGGGTGCGGCAAGTTTGACACCGTCGTCGTGGCTGTGGGTACGAATGTTGTTCTTTTCCTTAGCGCGAACCGAGTTGACCACCATCTCTTCGCCACGAGCACACTCACCCACGACCATGCCTTCGTACACCTCATCACCAGGCTCAACAAAGAGCGTGCCGCGCATCTGCAAGTTGTCGAGCGCATAGGCAGTTACAGGCCCGATGCGGTCGGCGATCATCGCACCACCAAGACGGTGCGGCACGTCACCCGCCCACGGCTCGAAGCCAGCAAAGCTTTGGTGAATCAAAGCGGTTCCGCGAGTAACCGTCAACAGCAGTGAGCGGAAGCCGATCAGACCACGCGATGGGGCAGAAAAGTGCATGATGGTGCGGCCCGAGTCGCCTGTGCGCATGTCGACAATGCGTCCGCGACGTGGCGCCAGGGCTTGGGTAACTGCTCCAACGAATTCATCGGGCACGTCAACGGTGCCTCGCTCGTATGGCTCGTGCGTTTTGCCGGCAACTTCTTTGGTGATGACTTGTGGGCGGCTCACTTGCATCTCATAGCCCTCACGGCGCATGTTCTCGATCAACACTGCCAGTTGCAATTCGCCACGGCCGGCGACTTCAATGACGTCTGGTGAGTCAGTTTCGAATAGGCGAATCGAGACGTTGCCGAGAATCTCTCGATGCAAACGATCGCGCAAGTGACGACTGGTCACATACGTGCCCTCGCGCCCTGAGAACGGTGATGAGTTGACTGCAAAGCTCATGCGCAACACGGGCTCGTCTACTTCGAGACGTGGTAGCGGCACGGGGCTTTCGACGTTGGCGATGGTGTCTCCGACGTTCACATCATCGATGCCAGCCAAAATGAACAAGTCACCGGCCACGATGGTGTCGACTTCTTTGCGACTGATACCGATGAATTGCGAAAGATTCGAGATACGACGCTTCAGCACTGGTTGGGTGTCGCCGTCAGGCTTGCCCAGCAACGCAATGGTTTCGCCCTTGCGCAAGGTGCCGGCGTGTACGCGACCGATGCCGAGGCGACCGAGATAGTCGCTGGCGTCCAAGTTGGTCACCAGGGCCTGGAGCGGTGCGGATGCATCACCCTGCGGTGCTGGAATCGTGTCAAGAATTGCGTCAAGCAACGGAACCAAGTCGGCCTCAGGGCCAGGCATTCCGACGCCTTTCATTGCCCTACCTTCGCGGGCCACTGCCGAAATCACCGGAAAGTTCAAGTGGTGGTCGGCGTGAGCCAGATCTAAAAACAAATGCTCGACATCGAGCAACACTTCTTCGGGTCGAGCATCGCTGCGATCCACCTTGTTGATCACGAGCACCACAGGCAAGTTGGCGTTCAACGCCTTCGACAACACATAACGAGTCTGTGGCAGCGGACCTTCGGCGGCATCCACCAACAGCAGTACGCCATCGACCAGCGCCAGTGCGCGTTCCACTTCCCCGCCAAAGTCGGCGTGACCAGGAGTGTCGACCAAGTTGATCTTGACGCCGCGCCACTCGATCGAAGCAGCCTTTGCCAAAATGGTGATCCCGCGCTCACGCTCTTGGTCGTTGGAGTCCATGACGCGCTCGACCAAGTTTTGGTGCGCAGCAAAGGTTCCGGTCTGGCGCAGCAATTCATCCACCAAGGTGGTCTTGCCATGGTCGACGTGCGCGACAATCGCGACGTTTCTAAAGAGATCGCTCAGTTGGACGACCCTTCATCTTCGGCGATCTCGCCCTCGTCATCGAACACCACGCCATATCGTTCGGCGATTGCCGCAAACTCGTCGGCTTCACTCTTTTCCGACTTCTGAGCAGCGATACCGAGGTCTTCAGCGGAGGGGCCAGACTGCTTCAGACGGCGCGCTTCTTCAAACCGACGATGACGTCCCTTTTTCACTTGGGGGCTCCGTTGTTACTGACGGAGCCACGAGGGTCATCCGCCTAGGCGATGGACATTGGCTAATACTTTACTGGCTGTTGGGCTCTTTGGCAGGGATGAGCCTGAGCCTGCCGTCACCGTCAAACGACAGACCGGTTTCGCCCGCCAGCAGCTTTTCGATGTCACGGCCAACCAAATCGCGTCGCCAGCCCTGCGCCAACCGCGACTCTCCCCCGGCAAGCAATGCCACAATGTCGCGATTCGTTGCCACCAATGTGGGGTCGATCTCATGGGTTCGAGCCAGTTCGCCGATCCATGCAGTCACCAAGGTGACCGCTGGTCGCAAGCGCTTTTCAAGCGGGTCGTGTGTATTAGCTTCAATTTCCACCACTCGCTCGCGACCCTCGCGTACGGCCGCCAACACCTCACGAGCAATCGATCCATTGAGATAACGCTCATCCACCCCACGCGCGTGCGACAACTCTTCGGTAGATGCAGGCGCAGCCTGGGCGATGCCGACCAACGCCATGTCGCTCATCACACGTCGTAGCGGAACATTCGTGGACATTGCCCGACGCTCGCGCCAAGCACCCAGCGCTTGTGCCACACCGCGCGACACACCCTTTAACGCGCGAGCGTCTTTGATGCGCAGCCACGCTTCGTCGGGGTTGCTTTCTCCCCAAGGTCGCAGACGTAGTTCTTCGCAGGCTTGGGCAACCCAATCACTGCGACCAAGTTCGTTGAGTCGTGAGCCGATGCGTTCATATAGCTCCTCAAGGTAGGCCACGTCACTACGCGCATATTCGCATTGACTTGCAGTGAGGGGTCGACGCATCCAGTCGGTCATGCGATCACCTTTAGACAACATCACCTTCAACTGCGACTGCACGAGCGCTGCCAGTGACGGCGTGGAATAGCCGATGAAGCCTGCTGCTAGTTGCGTGTCAAACATTCGACTTGGTACTTCACCGACCGCATAGCGCATGACTTCGAGGTCTTGCTGCGATGCGTGCAGCAAAGCCAGCCCCGGACCACGCAACAAATCGCCCAGACCACGTGGGTCGACTGCGAGTGGGTCAATGAGCACATTGTTGTTGCCCCATTGCAATTGCACGAGGGCCAAGCGTGGAAAATACGTTCGCTCGCGGTGAAATTCGGTATCTAGCGAATAAATCGGTGCCGTTAGGGCATCACGCACCACGTCGGCCAGTGACGCGTCGTCGGCAACGAAGTGCTCGGTGATGGTCACACCGGCACCGGGTATTTCACGCTTGGTCGCCAACCGTGAGAAGGTGGCCCAAGGCTGCGAAACCCATCGTGCCGCCAGCCACGTTGATCACATTGGTGACACCCGCATCGTGCAAGAACTCGCAGGCCCGCATGCTGCGACCGCCAGATTGGCAGACGATGTAGACCGAAACCGATTTGCGGAATAACTCCACTGACTCGGGCACTAGTCCAAGCGGCACCGAGATTGCACCTGGCACATGCCCTTCGCGGTATTCATCAGGCTCGCGCACATCAATGACGGCAGCGCCCCGCTCTAACGACAACGCCAGGTCAGCTGCAGTAATTTCTCGTATCGACACGAGCGCCGAGCCTACCTAGCACTACGCATGTCAGTGGCGATGTCGGCCAGCGTTGTTTGGTCGTTGACGTTCACTGCTTCGTCCTCGGTTACTTCCACCCGAGCCACTTGCACAGTTGATATGGCTCGGTGCACAGCACGTTCACCGCGTTCATAGGCCGCGCGTAAAGGGGCTAGAGCGGCAACATTGGCCGTCATGATTGACCAGTGATCCTTTTTTGCACCTGACGATGCAACAGCTATATCAAACGAAGATGGATCACTCCTCAATGCTGAAATCAAGTGCTGCAGCGTTTGCCTCGTCACTAGTGGTACATCACAACCCAGGATGATCGCTGATTCACAATCTCTGTCGCGCGCATACGTGAGCGCGGCCAAAATGCCCAGCAACGAACTGCGCTCAGTGGTGTCAACACCAACAATTGCATCATCTATATATCCAGCCAGCGGGTCGACTGCCAGCCGCCGCTCGCCCCCGACATACGCCAAACAATCCACCGGGACACCGCGCAAGATGCTCAATTGGTGATCGAGCAAGCTGACACCAGCCAGTAGTGCGTCAGCCTTGTTTGATCCGAACCGCTTACTTGCCCCGCCAACCAAAACTGCGCCGAGGATGGGCAATGCGGTCAGCCTCGCCCGCGCGGGTCGAGCTGCAGCAAAAATTGCTGGCAGCGCACCGCTTCGGATTCTTCGCCGATGACACCAGCGTTCACGGCGAGGCCTTCCAAGCATTCGAGAATCCCGTGGTTGGAGGGATGCACCCAGCGGACGTAGCCCGACCCACGCCAGCCGTTGGCGCGCAGTTGATCTAAACCACGGTGGTATCCGACGCGAAATGCCATGTACGCCTCAATGCCAGGCGTGCTATTGCGCCCGAGTGCCGCCCAAGCTTGCAGGCAGGTGGGATATTTTGCCGCAATCGCAGCGACAGCAGCACGACGCTGGGCGGGTTCGCTAGCCAGCGCCTGGGCCAACTCGTGTGCGATGTGTGCTTCAAGCACCGGCATGACGGTTTCGGGTGGGCCGCTACGCGACATCGAAATTGGCTGGTCACTCATCGGCTTGGCCTCATATGCACACTCTACGAAGGTGGTGCTGGCAGACTTTGCAGAGTCATGGATCTGTCATCCTTCAATGCCCAGTCGGCGCGGGACATGTCGCTCATTGCGATGGTGGTCGGTGTGCTGGGCGTGTTGTTGGTGCTGAAATTTGTGTCGTCGGTGGTGTCCAAGCTGTTGCTCTCCGCCGTGTTTGCCGGGGTCATCTGGCTCGGCTTCACCCAGCGTGACTCGCTGTCGGTTTGCATTGCCGAAATTCAGACACGTGTTGAACAAGGTGATACCAGCGATATCACCTGTAGTTTCTTCGGGCGTGACGTCTCGGTCGAAATCCCGTTCCAGCAGTAAACCCAAGGCAGCCCGGCGGGCTGGGGTTGCTTCCCGCACCAGCGTGTCGGCGTCAACAGGCGACAGCCTGCTCGATTTCTTGCACCGCTCACCGACCGCTCACCATGTGGTGGCCACAGCGGCTCAGCGTTTGCTCGCTGCAGGTTTCACGTGGTTCGACGCCACAAGCAGCCTGCCTGCAACACAGCAGCCAGTTAAAGGTTTCGTCACGCGCGACGGCGCGCTCGTTGCTTTCGTTCTTCCGCACGCCAGCGCGGATCACTTTCGCATTGTCGGCGCGCACACCGACTCGCCAGGCTTACATCTCAAGCCCAACCCAGAGGGTCTGGCCGCCAACTTTGGCACGCTCGAAGTGGAGATCTATGGTTCGCCTCTGCTGAACTCGTGGCTGGACCGCGATCTCAACATCGCTGGCTACGTAGTGCATCGTGATGGCACACAGCGACTGTTCACCTCGCCATCACCGGTCGCTCGGCTGGCCCAACTCGCCATTCATCTCGACCGTGGTGTGAATGAAAACGGCGTTGTGCTCGACAAGCACGCGCATCTGCGACCTGTTTGGCACACGGGTGCTGCTGACGCCAGCGTTCGCGAGCTGGCTGCCAAGTGGGCTGGGGTCGCCGAGCGTGATGTCGTTGCGGTGCACGCCCAGTTAGTGGACTCTGAACCTGCGCGGGTGATTGGCGTTGATCAATCGATGGTGGCAGGCGGTCGGCTCGATAATCAACTGTCCTGCTGGGCGGCAATCGAAGCCGTGTGCAACACCAGCCGAACTACAGCGAGTGATGTGGGCATTGGAGTGGTGGCGTTGTTTGACCACGAAGAAGTGGGCAGCGAGAGCACTACGGGCGCTGCAGGGCCACTCTTGGAACACATGTTGGAACGTATTGCTCATTCGATTGGCCGCAGCCGCAATGACTACTTGGCCATGTTGCCTGGCTCGTCTTGTCTATCGTGCGACAATGCCCACGCCGTGCACCCCAACTATCCCGAGCGTCATGATCCGAGGCATGCACCATTTATCAATCGCGGCGTGGCACTCAAGAGCAATTCCAACCAACGTTACGCAACCTCAGCATCCTCAGCGGTGGCATTTCTTTCCGCGTGCACTGCCGCGAAGGTAAATCATCAATTGTTTGTATCCCGCAACAACATGCCGTGCGGCTCCACTATTGGCCCAATTACCGCAACACGGCTCGGCATCGACACAGTAGATGTGGGTGTGCCACAGTTGTCAATGCACTCGGCGCGCGAAGTGTGCGGCGTGCGCGACGCGCTTGACTTGCCACGAATCGTCAGCGAATTCTTGCGCGGCTAGCAGCTATTTCTAAGCATCGCCGACGCGGCGACGAGCGTCGTCGAACGCAGCCTGCAGCGCTACAGCCAACTCTGTAGTTACCGCCGCCATGCGCTCGCGATCGACTCGACTGGTGGTGCTGCGCTCAACGATGATTGGCACACCAATCGTGAGATGGCATTTGCGCGGCCAAATCATCTTTGAACCCTTGCGCATGACTTTTTCCGAGCCACCAATGCCCACCGGCACGATGGGGACCCCGCGCTTCAACGCCACGTAGGCAGGCCCGTCAAAAAGTGGCTGCAACACGCTGCCACTTTGGCGCGTGCCTTCAGGAAACATCACCAGCGGCTCACCGGCATCGAGCACAGCGACGCAGCGCTTGAGGGCTTCGAGATCAGCAGCACCGCGCGTAACAGGAAACCCACCGAGCAGAGTAAACACTTTGCCGATGCTGCGAATCTTCCAGAGTGAATCTTTGCCCATAAAGCGAGCTCGCCGGCGGGTCACAAATGATGCCAATGGCGAATCGATATTTGAGCGGTGCACTGGCGCAATGATGTATGGGCCAGATTTTGGTACGTACTCACGACCGCTAATCGAATATCTAAACCAAAGTTTGCACAGCACTAGTAGCAAATCGCGAACCGCGAAGTACATCAAACGAGTGGCCAGCGACTGCCCCACTAAGCCCGTTTCGTATTTTGTCATGACGATTTGAGGCGTTGGGTGAGGAGTGCTCGAATATCGGCAACAATCTGGTTGACACTGCGATTGCTGGTGTCGACCACGACGGCATCAGGTGTTTGGCGCAGCGGGCTGTCGGCGCGGGTGGAATCACGTTCGTCGCGTTCGGCAATGGCGCGTGCGATTTCTGCTACGTCTCCCCCGTGCTGGGCAACGCGTCTCTCGGCTCGCACGAGTGGCGTGGCCACGAGATATACCTTCAATGTGGCATCCGGAAAGACAACAGAGCCGATGTCGCGACCTTCGACCACGCCCCCATTGTGGTCAGCGATCCATTGACGTTGCCGCTGTCGCATCTCATCACGCACGACTGAATTCGCAGCAATGTGGCTCACCGCTGCGTCGACTTCAGGTGTGCGAATAGCCGCGGTGGCATCCACATTGTCGATATGCAGAGTGTCGGTTGTTTGAACCAAAACCACGGTCTGTGCTATTCGACCAACTGCACCAACGTCAGTGGCCGAGAGGCCTTTGCGCAACACCGCAAAAGTTACGCCGCGATACATCGCACCTGTATCGAGATACGCAATGCCTAAATCAAGAGCAAGTGCTTTGGCAATAGTGCTCTTACCGGCCCCTGCTGGACCGTCGATGGCGATTACTACGGGATGCATTACCAACTGGTGTCAATCGGACGACCTTCGTCGTAACCCGACGCACTTTGTATCCCAACGATGGCGCGCGAATGCAAGTCGGTGATGCTGCGAGCACCCGAGTAGGTGCACGACGAACGAACACCAGCCACGATCTGGTCGATGATGTCTTCCACGCCTGGACGTGTGGCGTCAAGGTACATCCGTGACGTACTGATGCCTTCTTCAAACAATTCTTTGCGAGCACGGTCGACTGCAGTTTCGGTGCGGGTGCGATTACGCACAGCACGATTTGATGCCATCCCGAAACTTTCTTTGTACAAGCGACCCTGAGTGTCACGCACCGTGTCGGCTGCTGATTCGTAGGTACCTGCCAGGAGCGAACCAAACATCACGTTGCCGGCACCAGCAGCTAAGCCGAGGGCCACGTCGCGCGGATACCGCACGCCGCCATCGGCCCACACTTGCTTGCCAAGATCCTGGGCTGCGCTCGAGCACTCGAGCACGGCAGAGAACTGCGGACGCCCAACGCCAGTCATCATGCGGGTGGTGCACATGGCGCCCGGGCCTACGCCAACCTTGACGATGTCGGCCCCGGCGTTAATGAGATCGCGCGTGCCTTGAGCGGTCACCACATTGCCCGCCACCACCGGTGTGGTGTCGACATGGCGACGAACTTCGCTGACAACTTCAAGCATGCGATCTTGATGTCCGTGTGCCGTGTCGACCACGATGACATCAACACCGAGCACGGCCAGTGCTTTGGCGCGCGTAGCCGGATCAGCATTAACACCGACTGCAACAGCGATCAGTAAGTTGCCGTTGCGATCGACAGCTGGTTGATAAATCGTGCTACGCAGCGCACCTTTGCGAGTCATGCACCCTCGCAGCTGACCCTGCGCCGACACCACTGGCGCAAAGTTCAAGCGTGCTTCGGTCAAACGCTCAAACATTGTTTGAGCATCGAGCCCATCAGGGAGCGTAAACACTTCGCGGCTCATGACGTTGGAAATTTGGGTAAAGCGATCAAAACCTGTGGCGTCATGTTCGGTGAAAATACCCACTGGCTGTTGGTCATCGTCAACCACCACCAGGGCACCGTGCGAACGCTTGTGAATGAGGCTGAGGGCTTCGCCCACAGTGTCGTGGCCCGACAAGGTGATGGGTGTTTCATGCACCGTGTGGCGCGATTTGACGAACGACACGACGGTGGACACGACGTCAAGCGGGATGTCCTGTGGTAGCACCACCACACCCCCACGGCGAGCCACAGTTTCGGCCATGCGACGTCCAGCGATGGCCGTCATGTTGGAAACCACAATCGGAATCGTCGTGCCAATGGCATCTGGGGTGCGTAAGTCGACGTGCATCCGCGACGACACCGACGACAGACTTGGCACTAAGAACACATCGTTGTAGGTGAGGTCGTAGTTCGGTTGACCGTTCAAAAACTGCACGCCACACCTCCTCAACGAGCTTTAACCGACTCACCAAGGCTACTCTTGCCCGCGATGGACGTAACGGACAAGGCTGTTGCCAATGCAACTAGCAATCCAGCTGATGTGCCATCCCAACATCCCGTGCTGCTGGTGCATGGATGGGCTGGATCATTTGCCCACACATGGCAACGCTCGGGTCTCGTCGATCTGCTTCGTGAATCAGGCCGCACCGTCGTGGAGTATGACCTCCCCGGGCACGGTCGTGCCACCAAGTCACACGACCCAGGCGACTATGGCGATTTGGCCGAGCATCTACACGCGCACGTCGCGCCGCACGGAGTTGTGGATGCGGTGGGGTTCTCGCTCGGTGCGATCACCTTGTTGCGAACATTGACCACGTCGCCACAAAGTTTCGGCACGGTGGTGTTGGCAGGCATTGGCAACGGTGTCTTTCAGCCGCACGACCCGAGCAACACCGAAAGAATTCTGGCGGGGCTCGAGGGTCGCAGTGCACCCGGTGATATCACTGCGCGAATCTTTGGCAAGATCGGCAACGAGGTAGGCAATGATCCGTTGGCACTCGCAGCGGTGCTACGACGGCCGCGACAAGGACCTTTCACAGCTGCCCAACTCGCTCAGATTTCCAACCCAGTTGTTGTTGCAGTCGGGGATAAAGACTTCTCACACCCTGCTGATGAGTTGGCTGCAGCATTCACTCAGGGTCGTCTCGTGGTGTTGCCGGGCATTGATCACTTTCGCACTCCCGAGTCGTTTGAGTTCATCGATCTGGTCATGTCGCTGTTCGCTTAGCGTGAGCCCACCGATGAGCCGCGTGCAAATTGCCGACGAAGATGGGATTACCGCGGCAGTCGCAGCACTACGCCGAAGTCAACTCATCGGGCTCCCCACCGAAACGGTGTACGGATTAGCCGCCGATATCACCAACGACGCTGCACTCAAGGAAATCTTTCGGGTGAAGGGTCGCCCCAGCGATCATCCGCTCATCGTGCACATCGCCGACATAGCCCAACTCGATGACTTGGCATCGTATGTAAGCCCTGCGTGCCGAGCATTAGTTGACCACTGCTGGCCTGGGCCGCTCACGGTGGTGGTGCAAGCTGCTGCGCACGTCAGCCGAGTCGCTACTGGCGGGCTCAACACCGTGGCAGTGCGGATGCCTTCTAATCGTGCAGCCCAAGAAGTGATCAAGCGACTAGGCAATGCAGTCGCCGCACCATCAGCAAATCGCTTCGGTCGGGTCTCACCAACCACGGCGCAACATGTTGCGCACGATCTGGGCGATGACGTTGCCATGGTGCTTGATGACGGCCCATGCACCGTCGGCGTGGAGTCCACCATCGTGGATTGCACAAAGCAGCAGCCTGAGATTCTGCGCCCAGGGTCAATCACTCCTGAAGCAGTGCGTCGCATTTTGGCAACGGCGAATGTGGAACTCGCCTCGGAGGTGTCTGGCCCGTCACGTGCCTCAGGAATGTTGTCTCGCCACTACGCCCCAGTTGCTACTTTGGTGCTGCACGAACAGCAAGCGACCGTTCCGCAAGACGGCTCCCCTGTTGTGGATTGTGCCACTGACCCAATTGCCGCAGCTCATGACCTGTACGCCAATTTGCGCCAGCTAGATGCCCTCGGGCATCGTGTTGTGCATGTCCTAATGCCTCGGGCCGAGGGGGTTGGGTTCGCCCTACGTGACCGGCTCAAAAAAGCCGCTACCGCCTTGTAGCCTGCCTTTACCCAATAAGGACGGTCAGATGCCGTCCAACTCCTAGGGGGAGAAAAATGAAGAAAAGCAACATGCGTCGTTTCGGCGCGCTGCTTGCAACTGGAGCACTCGTGCTCGCAGCTTGCGGTGGCGACGACGAAGCGGCAGAGGAGGTCACTGAGGAGTCTGTATCTACAGACTGCGCAGTTGACACCCTCAACATCGGAACCATCCTTCCGGTGACAGGTTCACTCGCGTTCCTTGCACCACCTGAAGTGGCTGCCTCGGGTTTCGCAGTGGAAGACATCAATGCAGCCGGCGGCGTGCTCGGTAACCAGGTTGTCATCAACCAGGGTGACTCGGGCGACGCAACGACTGACACCGCTAACACTGAAGTTGACCGTCTGCTTGCAGCCGGCGCCCAAGTGATCATCGGTGCAGCTTCGTCTGGTGTTTCGTTGACTGTGATCGACAAGATCACCTCAGCTGGCGTGGTGCAATTCTCACCAGCCAACACCTCGCCAACTCTCACCACGTACGACGATAAGGGTCTGTACTTCCGTACGGCTCCGTCGGACTTGCTCCAGGGTCGCGTGTTGGCCAACCTCGTCATCGAGGAAGGTGCAGCATCAGCAGCAGTCCTTTATCGCAACGATGCCTATGGTGTCGGTCTTGCCGAAGCCTTCAAAGCTGACTTTGAAGCCGCAGGTGGAACCGTGCCAGAGTTCATCGAGTACGCAGAAGGAACCGAAGCCTTTGACGCAGAAGTCGACAAAGTTGTGGCTGCTAACCCAGACGCAATCTTGATCGTTGGCTTTGCCGAAACTGGTCCGATCCTCAACACCATGCATGAGCGTGGCGTTGGCCCAACGGCCAAGAAGGTCTACGGAGTGGACGGCAACATTGCCGGTCTCGACAAGTTGGTCTCGGATGTCTCCATCCTGGCCGGCATGAAGGGCACCACCCCATCAGTTGACCTCACCACAATCGGCGACTTCGTCGCGCGTCTCGATGCCGCAGGCGTCGATGGCGTGTACGACTACGGCGCAGAAACCTATGACGCAATCGTGATCTCAGCACTTGCTGCTGAAATTGCAGGTTGTGCCGATGGCGTTTCGATTGGTGCTCAGATCAACGGCGTAACCAAGGACGGCGAGAAGTGCACCGATTTCGCATCGTGCCTCTCACTCGTTCAGGCCGGAACCGACATCGACTTTGATGGTCTTGGTGGACCATACGAGTTCGTCGAAGCCGGTGAGCCAGCAGCTGCCTCGTTCCGCATCATCACTTACGGTGCGGCCGGTGCAGACACCTCGCTTGACAAGTACGTCTTCGCGAGCTGAGTTCGTCTCAGAATAAGAAGGCCCCGCCCGGGAAACCGGGCGGGGTTTTTCTTTTGGTAGCCCCAAGTTGCGTTACGACGCAAGCGTGCCGAGATACAGCTCAATGACCTTGGGGTCGTGCAGCAGCTTGTCGCCGGTATCCGTGTACGCGTTAGTACCTTGATCAAGCACATAACCGCGATGACAGATCTGCAGACAACGGCGTGCGTTCTGCTCGACCATCACTACTGATACGCCAGCCTTGTTGATTTCACGCGTGCGTACGAAAACCTGATCTTGTAGCACTGGCGACAAGCCAGCAGATGGCTCGTCGAGCAAGATGATCTCGGGGTTCATCATCAAGGCGCGACCCATTGCGAGCATTTGACGCTCGCCGCCAGACAGCGAGCCAGCCCGTTGTGAGCGACGCTCGGCGAGGCGCGGAAACATGTTCTGAACAAAATCGGCTCGCTCGCGAAACTGCTTGGGCTTGAGGTAGATACCCATCTCTAAGTTCTCCAAGATGGTGAGCGACGGAAACACGTTGTCACGCTGGGGCACATACCCAATGCCGCGCTCCACCAGCTCGTGGGCAGGCAGACCCACGATCGACTCGCCGCGATGAGTGATTGCACCCGACTGCACGCTCAACAAACCGAACAGAGCTTTGAGCAAGGTGCTCTTGCCCGCGCCATTCGGGCCGATGATGCCAACAATCTCACCGCGGTGCAACGACAACGAGCAGTCGTTGAGAATGTTTACTCCAGGTGTGTATCCCGCTGTGACCCCTTTGGCCTCGAGCAAGACCTCGGCTGTGGCTGGATTGTCGCTCATGTCAGCTCTACTTGCGAGAGGTCCTCGCCATGGTGGGCGCCGAGATACGCGTCAACAACAGCCTTGTTGGTTTTAATCTCCGCTGGGGTTCCTTGGGCAATGATGCGACCCTCGGCCATGACCACGACCCAGTCGGCAATCTCTTGCACCACATCCATATTGTGCTCGACAAATATCACGGTGCGGCCTTCACCTGGCAGGGCCTTGATGAGTTCGAGCAAGCTCTGGGCCAAGGCCGGGTTGACACCCGCCATCGGTTCGTCAAGCATGACCAAGCGCGGGTCGGTCATAAGGGCTCGAGCCATTTCCAATAATTTGCGCTGGCCGCCAGACATGGTTCCCGCATACTCATCACGCATGTGAGTGAGATTAAATCGCTGCAGGATCGCATCGGCTCGCTGCTCGATCTCTTCTTCCTGTTTCGTCCATGAGCCAGGAATCAGGGCGGCCCAGAACTTCTCGCCACGCTGGCCCAGGGCGCCCAGTTTCATGTTTTCAATCGTCGACAATTTGGCAAGTGCTTTGGTCAATTGAAAGGTGCGAACCATTCCCTTGGCGGCAAGGCGATGCGGCGGCGTGCCGGTGATGACCTTGCCATCAAAGCGAATCTCGCCTTCATCCACCTGATCAAACCCGGTGAGCAGATTGAAAAACGTGGTCTTGCCCGCCCCATTGGGCCCAATTAGCGCTGTGATCTTGTTGCGACGAATTTCAAGGTTTTCAACATCAACTGCCCGCAGACCACCGAACGTCTTGACGACTCCAGTGGCAACAAGGATGGGTTGGTCAGCGTCGGTCAAGGGCCATCTCCTCACGTGAGCCAAAGATTCCCTGCGGACGGAAGCGAGCCAGGAGCATGAGCCCCAGCCCAACCAGAATAAATCGCAGCATCGAGATATTGAAATCCGACAACTGCACGCTGTCTTCCAATGTGGATCGCACATCAGGTGGAAGTTGGCGCAGCGTATTTTCAATGAACACAATGAGCGTCCAATAAATCGATGAGCCGATGATTGGCGACCAAACTCGTCCAGGGCCACCGATAATCAAAATCGTCCAAATAGTGAACGTAATAACGGGGTTGAAAGTGTCAGCCTGCACGGAGGCTTTCTGAATAACTTGCAACACACCGGCCACAGCACCGATCATTCCACCCAGCATCAGCGATTGCATTTTGTAAAAGTAAGAGTTCTTACCCAATGCACGCGCTGCGTCTTCGTCTTCACGAATAGCCCGCAACGTTCGGCCCCACGGTGAGCGCATCAACTGACGCACCAGTAATGTGATCAAGATCAGCAATGTCCAACCGACCAACAACACCCAAACGTCACGACCCAAGTATTTGAACGGCCCGAACGAGTAGAACTGACCAAGTTCAAATGGGCTCAAGTCATAGAACGGCCCCGCAAATTGATTAACACCCTCCACCCCGCCAGTAATCGGCTGCATCACTCGTGAGCGCGCGAGCAACCGAATGGTTTCCGACGCTGCGATGGTCACCAGCGATAAATAGTCAGCACGCAACCGCAGCGTGGGCAAACCCAACAGCAGCGCGAGAACGCCAGCATAAACGAACGCAAAAATAATGCCCACCCAGAAGCTCCACCCGAGCCAGAACACCGACACACCCACGCCGTAAGCGCCAGCAGCCATGAAGCCCACCTGGCCGAAATTCATGAGCCCCGTATAACCAAAATGCACGTTGAGCCCAACTGCTGCCAATGCATAGACGACCACTTCTGGGCCGATCATGGCGGAGAATGACCGCTCGAAGATAAAGCCCCAGTCCATATCAGCCAATCCTCTGTTTCTGGCCGAGAATTCCCTGCGGGCGGAGCAACAAGGCCAAGATCAGCATCACAAGTGCAGTCATGTTTTTGAGTTCAGGGTCGATGACGAGTGTTGACCAGTTGATGGCAATGCCCACCATTAACGCCCCCACAAGTGCGCCGTAAGAGGTGCCGAGCCCACCAAGTGTGACTGCCGCGAACACCAGCAGCAAGATGCGTGCACCGATGTCCCACTTAACGGTGTCAAACCCGAAGAATGTGCCCGACAACGCTGCCAAGGCTCCGCCAAAGATCCACACTTGGGCAATTACTCGCTCCACATTGATGCCGGATGATTCAGCCAAGTCGCGGTTGTCAGACACTGCGCGCATGGCACGCCCGGTGCGTGTGCGATTGAGGCCGATGCCAACTGCAATCAGGATGATGATTGACACCACCATGGCCGCGGCGTCACGACTGGTGAGCTCCATTCCCAGAAACGAGTTTGCTCGTTGTGAGGCGTAATCTTTGTACACCCGGTAGCGGCTGCCGAAAAAGTAGACGAAGACGTAGCGCAAGAGGATTGCCATACCGATGGTCATAACCATCTGGGCGAGGAGCGACACACCCGAATTTCGGGCCGGACGAAACACGACTCGATTGAGCACATAACCCAATGCGCCACCCATCACCGCAGCAAGTCCGGTAGCGACGATGAAATTGACACCAGCACCGAAGGGGGCGGGCCAGCCAGCAAGAAAGCCGAACGTTCCGACCAGACCGTAAATGTTGAAAAAGTAAGCCATCAGGGTGCCCCATGTAATGAGTTCGGCGTGGGCAAAATTCACCAGGCCCGTGGTGCCAAAGATGAGCGACAGCCCGATCGAAGCCATTGCCAAATACAAGCCCAGCTTTAAGCCTTCGAGCGTCAGCTGGCTCACGCGACGCACCGAGAAACTGCTTTCGGAAACCTCAATCACCGTGTCGGCAGTAACAAGCGGAAAAATAATCCGTTGGTCGGCGTTCTCGCTCACCTTGACTACCAGATTGGCGCGTGTCGGATCCTTCAGTGCCACGCCTTCAGGCAATGTCGCCGTGTTCAGCGTGATGGAGTATTCGCCCGGACTAGAGACGGGAATACGAAAATTGCCATCTTTGTCGGTGGTGGCTCCCCCAACGTCGTCGATGGATAGTTCAACTCCTTCAATAAACACCTTTGCGCCCGTGGCATCGGTGTATTGCAGAGTGCCAATGACACCAAGATCTTCTTGCACTGCTTCCACCAACGCTGCACCTTGGCCAGCCCCGCCAACCAGCCCAAAGCCAGCCCCAAGAGTCAAACCCAAGACCAGGCGAGCACTCCAGCGTGATTTTGACATCGTCATAGTGTGCCACAATCCCGAGCCAGGACCCTCAGGACATGGAAGATGAAACGGTTGACTTATCCGGCGATGGCCTTGATTTGAGCTTGGGCTACCAGATTCAGTGCTGCTAACCACACGGCAACACTGCCGGCGACATGAAACGCAACGAGCAATATCGGCACTCCGGTGAAATACTGCCAATAACCAAGCCCCCCTTGCAGAATTGCCAACCCCAGGAATATCTCCCAGGCAACAGCGATATGCCGTTGCCGACGGGCTTGACGTCGTAGCGCTAGGCCCAACAGCACGGCTGCGCTCACGGTGGCAATCACCGACACGCTATGGATTCGAGCCGCCACGGTCAGAACCAAGTCGAATCGTGGCGCCAGCTCGTCACCCGCGTGAGGGCCAGCACCTGTCACCACCGTGCCCGTCACGATTGCGAAACCCGTGAGCACCAACACATATCGACCCAGCGCTGCTATCCGATTCGCGGCGCTCAATGACCAAGCTTGACGTTCGAGTAATGTACGCCATGACGCGATCGGCGCACTTTCACCGTGGCTAGATATCGAGATACCGCGCACCAACCAGAAGGCCCACGTCATTAAAACAATCGATAGCAAGTAGTGACCCATGTTTGACAGCGGGTGCAGACCTGTGAGCACCACGATGCCGCCGAGCACCACCTGCCCGACCACCCCAAGCACCATCAACCCAGCAAGCCGAACCAAGCGAGCGCTGCGGGGCCGCACGGCAAACGCCGCCGCCATCGCGGCAATAACACTGGCGGCTACTACTCCGGTGAACAATCGGTTGACCTGCTCGATCGCGGCGTGTGGGCTGGAAACATCGACAAAACGCTTTTCGTTGCATGCTGGCCAATCGACGCAACCCAGGCCCGAGCCAGTGAGTCGCACCAACGAGCCGGTGATGATGATGACGTACAACGAAGTGAACGCCACCCAAGCGATCACGCGGTACCGTCGCAAAGTGAGCCAACCGGTCTCCACAACAGGTACTTCGAGCGACATCATCTCAAACGCTACGCAATCGGCGTTATGTCTGCACATTGCTGAGGATGAGTAGTTCGTGAGTATTGTCACCACGTGAAGAAATATGCCGTCGAGACCCGCCGGGTAGAGATTCTGGAAGCCACATGCGAGGTGGTAATTGAGCGAGGTTTCGCTGGTACACGCATCGCTGATGTTGCCAAGCGACTCAATGTGTCAAACAGTTTGATCCACTATCACTTTGACAGCAAAGAAGCTTTGCTGGCTGCGGCTTTCGAATATTACGCCCGAAAAGATTTGTCTGAAATGGAGCGCGACATTGAACTTGGCCAATCGGCTACGGCACAACTGTGGCGCTTGATCGAAAGTTACGTGCCAGAAGGCAGCGACGACGTGGAATGGATGCTGTGGATTGACGCCTGGGGCGAGGCACTACGTAACCCATTGATGAAAAGCATTAGCCAGCAGCTCGACGAACAGTCAATCGGGTTTCTCGAGCGGGTGTTGCGCCGCGGAAATGAGACTGGTGAGTTCCGCTGTGACCAGCCGCGAATCTCAGCCATGCGCATTACTGCACTTATTGACGGGCTAGCGGTGCAGTTTGCGGCTCATGAAGGTGTTGTCAAACGCAAAGAACTCATGCGCACTCTGCGAGCACTGGCTGCATTTGAGACAGGGTTGTCCCCCGACGACATTCGGGATGGAAAACGCAGCGGTCGACCAGCATCAACGCGTACCGCTATTTCTGTTGCGGCCCCAGTTGGCGCCGCACCAACTGCTTTGACGGATGCCGCGCTGCGACATCTCGTGGCCACCATTGCCGATGCACAACTGCGCGGCGATGTCAGTACGTGGATTGCCTCATGGGCATCTAACGCCGAGGTTCAGATGCCTGATGCCAGCACAGCCAAGGGCGTCGACCAGCTCTCTGATGTGTTTGCCAAGCACTATGCGGCCGATCGGTGGACTCTCCAAAGCCCCGAGATTGTGTTGTTTGTCGTCGACGAGGCGGCTGGCACTGCCACCGGACGAATCACTGTGACCGAGCGATTTCAGCGCCGCAACGGTGCCGTTGGCGCTCGAATCGCCACCCTGCATGATCGCTACGAACGCGGCCCAACGGGATGGCTCGTAGCAGCCCGTCGCTACGAGGTACTTGACTAGCTAGCGCCAAACCCCTGCCACATGGCGTAGGGGGCATCACCCAAAGTGATGCCAAGCCCACGAACTGCGTTAAGACACCACGCTGGGTGGTCACACTGCCTGTTTCCGTGAGAAAATCCTCAAGTTGTTGCCCTGTGAGCCGATCCCTTGTGCGGATCTCACAAAAGGAGCAATACCCATGGTTCTCACCGCACTCGCCACCACAGTTCTTATCAGCCTGGCCGCCCAAGGCGTCGGCAGCGCTGCTCAGGGCGCTTCGAACTCCACAACGTCAGAAGC
>JBBANT010000008.1:0-2550 GCA_040401815.1 Ilumatobacteraceae bacterium
CGCAAGAGCGAAAACCCGTCAATCACCCGTGACGTTTCTGGTGAGGGTGTGCAACAAGCGCTCCTCAAGATTCTGGAAGGCACCGTGGCCTCAGTGCCACCACAAGGTGGTCGTAAGCACCCACATCAAGAGTTCATTCAGATTGACACGACCAATGTGCTCTTCATAGTCGGTGGGGCATTCGCTGGCCTCGACCAAATCATTGGTTCGCGGTTGGGCGATAAAGGTGTTGGGTTCCATGCCCCAGTGAGAAGTAAGAAAGATCGCGACCCTGGCGACCTGTTTGCCCAGGTGTTGCCTGAAGACCTACTCAAGTTCGGCATGATTCCCGAGTTTGTAGGTCGCTTACCGATGGTGGGTGCAGTGCATTCGCTGAAAAAAGATGCGCTCGTGCAGATTCTTACTGAACCCAAGAACGCGCTCGTCAAGCAGTACCAGAAGTTCTTTGAGTTTGAAGATGTCGAGCTCGTGTTGACGCCAGATGCTTTGTCGGCAATCGCCGATGCGGCACTCACGCGTGGCACTGGTGCCCGTGGGCTGCGGGCAATTTTAGAAAATGTTCTACTCGACACCATGTACGACTTGCCGGGCCGCACCGATGTAGCAAAAGTGGTGATCGAAGCGAACTGTGTTACCGATCGGGCTGCGCCCACCATCACCACGCGTTCGCCAAGGGTGAGCAAACCCAAGCGCGCTGCTTCTTAAACGCACTACCGTTCACGTCATGACCGATACGGCAATCGAGCGTGCAACTGCATATCTCGATGCCCATTCGGTGTATGAAAAGACTGGCCGAATCGAATCGCCGAGCACAGCCAACATTCAGCGTTTGGTCAACTTGATGGGCGACCCGCACGATGCGTATCGCACCATCCATGTGACGGGCACCAATGGCAAGGGCTCCACCAGCCAGATGATCACCAAGCTGCTCATGGCGCATGGCCTGCGGGTGGGCACCTACACCAGCCCGCATCTCGAGCGAGTCAACGAACGAATGGCCATTGATGGTGAACCCATTAGCGACGACGAGTTGGCCGAAAATGTCTTAGCCATTGCCGAACTTGAGCCACTAGTTGAAGCACGGTTGAGTTACTTCGAAATCATTACTGCCGTGGCCTTCCGGTGGTTTGCCAACAGTGCGATTGACGTTGGAGTCATCGAGGTTGGTTTGCTTGGTCGCTGGGATGCCACCAACGTGGTGAAAAGCGATGTCGCAGTGCTCACCAATGTGTCGTTAGATCACACCGAGTTTGCCGGGCCTACACATGCGCATATCGCCGGGGAGAAAGTTGGCATCGTCAAAGCCGACAGTGTGTTCGTGCAGGGTGAGATTCGTGACGATGTCGAAGACATCTGTGCCGAAGTCGTTTGCGCGCGGCGAGTCGTGCGCGGCAATCACTTCGAGGTGACGGCAAATGACTTGGCCGTCGGTGGGCGGCTGGTGGCCGTGCGCACCATGCGCGCGCGCTATGAAGATATCTTTGTGCCGCTGCACGGCAACCACCAAGGTGATAACGCATCTGTTGCAATCGCAGCTGTCGAAGAGTTCTTTGACAGCGCTATTACCCGCGACATTCTTGAAGAGGGTTTCGCAACCGTCGAGATGCCTGGCAGGTTCGAGACTCTGGGTCGTCAGCCACTCGTAGTTGTCGACGGGGCGCACAATGTCGGCGGGGCAGAGGTGTGCTCGGAGGTGTTTTTTAACGACTTCCAACTTGAAGGTAGGCGCTTGCTGGTTGTCGGCATGTTAAAGAGTCGCGATGCACGTGACCTGCTTGGTGCGTTGCGCGCAGATGAGTTCGATGAGGTGGTGTGTTGTACTGCGCCAACCCCACGCGGCACCCCTGCTAGTGAGGTCGCAGCCGCTGCCCGCGCCGTTGGTTGTGAAGAAGTCAAAGTCATAGAACAACTCGACGGCGCATTGGCGTATGCATATCGCCAGATGCGAGCTGAAGATGCGTTGCTAGTTGCCGGGTCGCTTTATGTGGTGGGTGCTGCACGACCCGTGCTCCGTCAGTTGATGCCGTAGGGGTAGCCTTACGGCGTGACAATCCCCACGAACAGCAAACGAACCCTTGTACTTTTGAAACCCGACGCCGTTGAACGGGGCTTGGTAGGTGAGATTGTGTCGCGATTCGAGCGCCGCGGCCTAACGATCGATGCGATGCAATTGCGCACCCTCGACAAAGCCACCTTGGCCAACCACTATGCCGAGCACCAGGGCAAGCCGTTTTATGCCGACCTTGTTGAATTCATGTCGCGCGGCCCAGTCGTGGCGATGGTGGTGGCGGGCCCTGACGACACGTGGGAGATTTTGCGGTCGATGATGGGTGCTACCAATCCGCGGGCTGCAGCACCCGGCACCATTCGTGGTGACCTGGGCACGATCTTCACCGAGAATCTCATCCACGGAAGCGATTCGGCAGAATCTGCCGCAAGGGAAATCCAAATTTTCTTCCCGGGTCTCTAAGGCACCACAGTGGCCGGCACCAACCCGATTTCGCTCACACGCGACATTGCTATCGATCTGGGCACGGCCAACACGCTTAT
>JBBANT010000008.1:2650-11328 GCA_040401815.1 Ilumatobacteraceae bacterium
TGGGCGGCATCGTTACTGCGAGTTCATGCCGTGTTGCGGGCGACGAAATCAACGATGCAATTGTGGCAATGTTCAAAAAAGAGTTCAACCTCGACATCGGAGACAATACGGCCGAGGAAGTGAAGATTCAGTTGGGTTCAGCCTGGCCACTAGAAGAAGAACTCACAGCAGATGTCGGTGGCCGAGACATTGCTTCGGGGCTACCGCGTACACAAGAAGTCACCACGGTCGAGATACGGGCTGCGATTGATGTTCCGGTTACTGCGATCATCGACGTGGTCAAGAGCACGCTTGAGCGAACGCCGCCCGAACTTGCTGCCGACGTAATCAGCAGTGGCATCACGTTGTCTGGGGGTGGGGCACTACTCACTGGAATCACCGAGCGCATCATGCACGAGACTGGAATCAACGCCGTAGTGGCCCCCGACCCGTTGTTGTCGGTGGTTTTGGGTGGTGGGCTGACGCTGGAGAACCTGGACGCGATGAAGGGTCTTACGGCGCAATCGGACGACGAGTAACACGGCGGTCATTCGAGCGTGGCTCAAAACAAAACAAATCTTCAGCGCGCGATCGTGCTGCTGGCGTTGGCCTCGGTGTTTTTCATCACACTGGATCTCAGCGACTCGTCGTCCACGTCGCAGATTAGGCGGGTGTTTAGCACTGTGTTTTCACCGATTGAAAACGTCACACGGGTAGTCACCCGCCCTTTGGGTGGTGCGTGGAACGCATTTCGTGAATACGACGATGTGGTCGCTGAAAATAATCGCCTGCAAGAGCAAGTAGCGCTGCAGGAAGGGGCAGCAGTCGCCGCTGCAGCCTCGGTGCGCTTATCGCAAGAACTCTTGGCTCTCAACGGGTTGCCAACGTTGGCGGGGATCAACTCGGTAACGGCACAAGTTATTGGTGAGACCCCGACCAACTTTTCTCAGACGGTAGAAATCAATCAAGGGTCCAACTCGGGGGTGAAGGTGGGCATGCCGGTGCTCAACGCGGCGGGGCTCATCGGCAAAGTGACCGAAGTATTTGCTGATCGTTCACTCGTCATGCTGATCTCTGACCCTGACTATGCGTTGTCGGTGAAGGTGGTGACCATGTCGAGTCGAACGCCGATTACGCTGCCGCCGCTCGAAACCCAAGATGCACCAAGCGTCGACTCGGTACTTGACACTGCAGACACCACGTCTACTTCGTCATCAACAACCACGACTACCACGATTTTGGGCTTCACTCCGTCGGCGACCACAGTGCCGGCTGAGGTGGTGGCCGGTGCGGGATCGAACATTACGGTGCCATTGGCCAGCCAGTTGGCGGTGCGCGAAACAGGCATTCTTGAAGGGCGCGGGCCAGGAGTGCGCCCAATCGTGCGATTTTTGGACGCATCAACCCGGGCTTCGGCAATCGAGGTGGGTGCACCCATTGTGTCGTCGGGAGGCTCACGCAGCCTGGCGCCACCCGACGTGGTGATTGGCGTCGTGTCGCGAGTGGTAGAGCGACTCGGCACAGCTGGGCCAATTCTGGAAATTGATCTTGTAGCTGACCTTTCCAACTTGTCGTTCTTGCGAGTGTTGTTGTACCAGCCAATTACTGAATCAGGTCGGTGACCAGTGTTTGATCGCATCATTGCCGCGGCAGCCAGTCGCTGGTTTCGATTGGTGCTCGTCTCGCTGTTGGTGTTGTCGCTGCAGACCACGTTGTTCAGCGAGGTGCGACCGTTTGGATACGCCATTCAGATTCTGGCTATCTTTGTCGCGAGTTCTGGGGCCGCCCACGGCGTGTACACCGGGGCCATAGCAGGGCTTGTCAGTGGTTTTATGTACGACGCAATCTTGGCGACACCGCTTGGTATTTCGGCTTTGGTGCTGGGCATGGTTGGCGCTTTGGCGGCAGTAATGCTGCAGCCGTTTCGTGACCCGACTTGGTGGCTGCGCTTGTTGGTGATCGGCGTAGCAGCTGCACTGGGTGAAGTCGTTACGCCGTTGATGAAAGCAGTCGTGGGTTTGGATGGTTGGTTGGAGTGGCGCATTCTTGGAGCATTGTGCGTAACTTTCGTTGCTGCGTTGGTGTTCGCCGCACCAATGATTTCGTTGGCACGTTGGACGTTGCGAGAAAAAGTGATCTATGGCAGTCGATAAACAGCAACGGCGGTGGTCGGCTTTGGGTGGCTTTGCCATCGCACTGCTGGTAGTGCTGCTGGCGCGAGTGTGGTTTCTGCAGGCAGTCACCAAGGAAGAAACCGATCGCATTATTGATCGAGTGCAGTCACGCGTGGTGAAGTTGATTCCGGAGCGGGGTCGAATCTTTGACGTAAATGGCCGTGTGGTGGCGGATAACAAGCGAGTGTTGGTGGCTGCCATCGATCGGCGAATCATCAACGACCCGCAGGATCGCCTGGAGATGTTTCAGCGTTTGTCGGGGCCGCTGAATACGCCAATTGAGCGTTTGTATACCCGAGCTGACGACAAGCGGTATGACCAACTCACGGAGATGCCGTTGGCATTCGATATCTCCGAAGAGCAAGCTGCATTTTTGATGGAACGCATTGAGGACTATCCGGGTGTGGTCATCAAAGAGGATTGGCGGCGCATTTATCAATACGGTGCGGTCGGCAGCCATGTGATTGGGTTTCTTGGTGCCATTCAGCCCGGTTCTGCGGAATATTACAAGTCGCTTGGTTATGACCCCAATGAGCGCGTCGGGTTGTACGGCGTTGAACTCACCTACGAAGTTGACCTGCGTGGCATTCCTGGCTATGTGCGTTATGAGGTCGACGCCGTGGGGCGCATCAAACGCGTCATAGAGCGGGTGGAAGCCCAAGCGGGTCGCGACTTGCAGTTGTCGATTGATTTTCGCCTGCAGCAGTTTGCCGAACAAGCGTTGGAGTCGCAGTTGGTGGTGCGACAGCGCAACGAGGCTCCGCAAGTGATGTTGCCCGAAGGGATTCCCGACCCTCAATACGAAGAAGTCAATTACTACAAAGCACCAGCGGGTTCGGTGGTGGTGATGAACCACAACACTGGCGAGGTGGTGGCGATGGCGTCGTATCCGCGTTTTGACAGTCGGTGGTTTACCGCCAATGTTGATGCCGAGAAGTTCGCCCAGGTGTTTCCACTTACCGACGACCCTGACCTCTCCATTTTGGTAAACCGAGCGGTGTCTGGTCGATACAACCTTGGCAGCAGTTTCAAACCATTCGTTGCCTACGCAGCGTTGAACACAGGTCAACTTCCCGGGGGAGCGTCGTACACCTTCGATGACCGGGGCACGTACAAGTTGGAAAGCATTCCCAAAGATCGTTGTGACCAGGGCGTGAAGTGTGTATTTCGCAACGCCGTCTGTCGTTCGACTGGTGCGCCCTGTCAGTACGGCGAAGTTGACGTAGAGGCAGCACTCGCAGTGTCGAGCGACACATTTTTTTACAAGATCGGCGAACAAATCTTGACGGAGCGTGGTTATCGAGCCGTACTCGAAGAAGAAGTGCGACGGTTCGGCTTCGGCTCACCAACCAATGTCGATCTGCCGTTTGAATATGCAGGAACGATTCCGAATGCTGCGTATAAGAAATATCTGGCAAGTCTCGGGGTCATCGCCGAAGATGCCGGACGCGCGTACTACGTGGGCGACAACGTGTTGTTTTCGATCGGCCAGGGGTTGTTGTCGGCGTCGCCACTGCAGGTGGCTAATGCGTACAGCGCTCTTGGTAATAATGGCACCCTGCACGAGCCCCGGGTGGTGCGTGCCGTGTTGACACCAGGTACGCGCAACAAGGCTGCAGGGCTGGCTGACCTGCAAAGTGCATCAGTTGTTGTGCCTGTGTCCGAAAAAGCGTCAAGCACGAGTATTCCGTTACCGCCTGAAGTGCGCGATCCAATTGTGAGCGGCCTGCGGCGCGTAATCACTGGTCCGGGCGTGACTTTTGATTACTACCACAAGACCACCGGCGAGAACCTGTTTCGTAATTATTCGGGAATCACCATTGCCGGAAAAACCGGCACGGCCCAAGGATTCAATAACTTGCCATGGAACGACTCTTCGGCATTTGGTGCGTTCAGCTTGGACGCAGACTCGCCGTACAGTGCTTTTGCGTATCTAGAAAAGGCTGGATATGGGGCGACGGCAGCCGCACCAGTGGTGAAGTGCATCTTTTTGGCGCTCAGCAAACAGTGGCGGGTTGATGAACTGATTCCGGCCGACCCGTTGGACACAGCGTCAGCCATCGCAGCACCACCTGCCCGGCTACGCAACCCCATGTGCTTGGTTAGTGCTGCAGCAGAGTCGCGAGGCTGAGATGTCGATTGCCTTTCGAGTACGTTCACGTCCCGGTGATCCACGCGGTTCGGCGAGTGTGCTTGACCCGTGGCGCAATGTCGACTGGATGATGATTTGGTCGATCGCTGCTCTTGCCGTAATCGGTGTTTTCAACATTTATGCAACTACGAGCCCGCGACTGGTGTTGCGAGGTGCCGACCCGTTTTACTTTACGCAACGTCAAGTGTTGTTCGTCTTTGCAGCAGTCGTTGCGCTTGGTGCAGTGATGTTTTTTGGGCACGATTGGCTGCGAAGCAAAGCAGTGTGGTTGTACGCGGCTACGACATTTTCGCTATTCATTTTGTTGTTGTGGGGTCGTGCGAGCGGCGAGACCAAGCTGTCATTTGATCTTGGTGCCATCGCGGTGCAACCGGCCGAGGTGATGAAACCCGTACTCGTGCTCGTGTTAGCAGCTTGGTTTGCTGATGCGGGCATGCGCACGATGCCCTATGACGAATTCATTCGTGCCTTGCTCATCGCCGGAGCTCCGTTCTTGCTGATTGCTCTACAGCCCGACCTCGGTTCGGCAATGACCATCGCTGCTGGCGTGTTTGGTGTATTGCTCATCGCCGGAACCCAACGACGTCACTTTGTGTTCATCACTATCCTGGCTGCAACAAGTTTCGTGGCCTCAATTTGGTCAGGTGTCGTGCGTGACTATCAGCTCGAGCGTTTTACGGCATTGTGGAACCAGAACAACACCAGCGATCAAAGTCTGCAGAACTTGGTGTTGCAGGTGCGATACGCAAAGCGAGCCGTAGCGGCCGGTGGCTACTTCGGTAAGGGATACCTGCAGGGCGAACTCACCAATGGTCGATTTATTCCTGTGCAATCAACTGACTTTCCCTTTTCAGCAATTGGAGAGCAATTCGGGTTGGTCGGGGCCTTCATCGTGGTTGGGCTCTTTTCGTTTATCTTGTTGCGGGTCTGGATAATCGGACGCAACGCCAACAGCCCGTTCGGGCGGTTCCTGGCAGCCGGCGTGTTTGCCACACTGGCCTGGCAGGTATTTCAAAACATTGGAATGACCATCGGCATCACACCCGTTTCTGGGCTACCCCTGCCCTTTGTGTCATATGGCGGGTCGCACTTGGTGGCGTGGGCCGTGATGATTGGGCTGGTGCAAAGCGTCGAGATGCGCCGTTCGGCCTAGGTCGGTTAGTAGGCTGAGAGGCGAGTTGGGGTTACCCAGCCACAGATTTGTACATACGCACGAGCGTGCGAGCGCAGGGGAAGATGCGCACCGCGCCACGGCACGGCGAATTCGGCGCAACGGCGCGGATTTGTCGCCATAGGAAAGGTTTTGACATGACGAATGAGTTTCCAGAGGGCGAGCGTTCGCCCATTGAATTGCCCGACCCACCACACGAGGGCCGCGCAGTGATTCCACCGCCACCGGGGCGTGCGTTCGGAGCACCACGCGAAGACAGCAGCCCTGAGGCGCCAACGGAAAAGGCCCCCGAGGGCGATTCGGCGCGCAATGGCAATCGTGAGCCGAGCCGCAATGGCAACACCGGTAACCGTCGTCGTCGCCGTGGGGGACGGGGTCGGACGCGGAGCCGGAGCGATGACCGACAGGGAGACGGCAGATCTGACGGTCGGTCTGACGGCCGCTCGCGGGGTCGCTCCAGTAGCCGCCGCACGAGTGATTCTGACGCTGCACGCGATGACTCCGAAGCCGGGCTCATTGCGCGGCGACGCGGCAAAGAGCGCGATGGGCGTCCGCTAGGTCGGTATCTCATGTGCGTGCATGTGCGCAACGATTTGACCCAGGTTGCTCTGTTGGAAGGGCGCAGCCTCATCGAGCACTACGTGAGTCGTCCGGCAGACGATGTGGCACAAATTCACGGCAGCATTTATTTAGGCAAAGTACAAAACGTTCTACCCGGCATGGAAGCGGCTTTCGTCGACATTGGCACCCCGAAAAATGCTGTGCTGTATCGCGGCGACGTGCAGTTTGACAAAGAAGATGTCGTCGAGCAAGGCCCCGAGCCACGCATCGAACAGGTGCTGAAGCGCGGACAGTTGATTCTCTGTCAGGTAACAAAAAATCCGATCGGCGAAAAAGGTGCCCGGCTCACCCAGGAAGTGTCATTGCCGGGGCGTTTCGTGGTGTTGATTCCTGACTCCAAGACCTATGGCATCTCCAAGCGATTGCCCGAAGGCGAGCGTCGTCGTTTGCGCAATGTGTTGGACCGCATCAAGCCCGAACAGCACGGCCTGATCGTGCGTACGGCGGCGGAGAACGCCACCGAGCACGAACTAGAAACCGATATGAAGCAGTTGGTCGAGCGCTGGGCGCAAATCAAGGCCAAGGCTGAAAAGGCCAATTCGCCTACGTTGTTGTACCGCGAGCCGTCGTTGGCAGTACGAGTGATTCGCGAAGAGTTCAGCAGTGACTACCGCGGCATTGTCATTGATGATCGTGCATTGTTTGAAGAAGTCCGTGATTACATCGTGGCGTTCAACCCTGAGTTTGCGGATCGCGTCGAATTCTGGGATGAAGCCCAGCAAGGTCTGCCCTTGTTCGAACAGCACCGCGTGGTAGAGCAACTGCGCAAGGCACTCGATCGCAAGGTGTGGCTGCCATCTGGCGGTTCGCTCGTCATCGAGCACACCGAGGCTCTGACAGTGGTCGACGTCAACACGGGCAAGAACGTGGGCAAGACCAATCTTGAAGAAACTGTGCTCGGCAACAATCTTGAAGCAGCCGAAGAAGTCGCTCGACAGTTGCGACTACGCGACATCGGGGGAATCATCGTCATTGACTTCATCGACATGGAAATCAAGGAGAATCGTCGCAAAGTGGTCGATGCCTTGCGTCGGGTGCTGGCACGTGACAAGACGCGAACCCAGGTCTTTGATATCTCTGAACTGGGCCTCGTGCAGATGACCCGCAAGCGCATCGGCGAGGGGCTTATCACGTCGTTTGCCGACACCTGTGCGGACTGCCTCGGCCGTGGAGTCGTGATTGACACCGAGCTGCTGGAAGACGAAGCGGCCGTCGAGGCTGGTGCCGATCTGCCCAAGATTGCCCGATAGAGTACGAGACCGTTATGTACGCAGTGATCGCCTCAGGTGGCAAACAAGAAAAAGTAACGAGCGGCCAGACGCTGCGCGTCGAGTTGTTGGAAGGCAAAGCCGGCAGCGAAGTGTCGTTGCGTCCAGTGCTCGTCGTTGACGGAGCCACTGTCCTGTCGACGCCAAACGAGCTGGCCAAAGCCAGTGTCAAGGCCACCATCGTCGGTGAAGACCTCGGCACAAAGATTGATGGCTTCACCTACAAGCGCCGCACCAACCAGCGCCGTCGCTATGGTCACCGTCAGCGTTACACCGTCGTAAAAATCACCAGCATTGCGAAAGGCTGAATCATGTCAAAGACAAAGGGTGGCGGTTCAACAAGGAACGGTCGCGATTCCAATTCTCAACGGCTCGGTGTAAAGGTGTTTGACGGCACGGCAATCTTGGCCGGCACCATCATCATTCGTCAGCGTGGCACCAAAGTGCACCCAGGCAAGAACGTGCGTCGCGCCAAAGACGACTCACTGTTCTCAGTAGTTGCTGGCAGCGTCAAATTCGGTGAGCGCCGCGGGCGCAAAATCGTTGACGTGCTACCCGTTGCGTAGCGCGTCGCGCAACATTTGATGAAATTTCGCCTGATCGGCGCGTAACACCACGCGGGTGTTTGCCGGCTTGCGGGTCACACGCAGCCAATCCACCATGGTCTGGCCGCGGGCGTGGCCCTCGCTCAAGATGATTTCTACGTATCTGGTTTCTTCTTTTATGACGAGAGAGTCGTCGATAGCCACGCACATCGCAATCGGGTCCGGGAAGTCGAAGCCGGCGATCTGGGTGACCTCAAAGCA
This sequence comes from Ilumatobacteraceae bacterium, assembly GCA_040401815.1. GTDB lineage: Bacteria > Actinomycetota > Acidimicrobiia > Acidimicrobiales > Ilumatobacteraceae > F1-60-MAGs027. The sequence continues at coordinate 10,822 of JBBANT010000008.1, forward strand.
AAACGCGCGCACCAGACGCTGTATGTCCATCGCAAACTCGCCGAGCGGCGACAATGCCCGCAGTTCTGCTGCGAGGTCGTCGGAGATCACTGCATCTTGCCAACTCACATCCCAGCCGACCATCTCGATGTGCAAGCCTGACTCAAAGACCACATAGGCAGCCTCAGGGTCGGCCCAGACGTTGAACTCAGAGAGTGCGGTGACGTTGCCCGGCAAGATGCCAGTGCCTCCCATGCTGACGCAGCGCTTCACCCACGACGCAAACAGCGGCTCACTGCGCACCGCCACGGCAATGTTGGTGAGTGGCCCGAGGGTGATGAGCTCGATCTCGCCTGGTGTGTTGCGGAACGCCTGAATCATTGCACCGATGCCGTCGTTAGAGGTGGGCACGCGACCATTGAGGTCAAGGCCAATATCACCCATGCCGTCTTTGCCATGCACCATCTGGGCCGACTCGAGCTGGCGCGACAATGGCTGGGCGGCACCGGCGTGCACGGGCACTTTTGC
>JBBANT010000008.1:11428-15023 GCA_040401815.1 Ilumatobacteraceae bacterium
TCGATGCCCCGCGGCAGTCGCTCGGGGGAGTAGTTCAATAGCGCCACACCTTGGCGACAAGCGAAGCGATCTGTCATGCCACCGACATAGGTGACTGCCTGATGCAATGCTTCGGGGCTTCTTGCAGTGCCCACTTCGTCGTCGAAGGCAACTTGCATGAGTGCTGGGTGCTGGTGAAAATGTTCGACCAAAGCGCGCAACAAGTCGATAACTGCTTGGGCCTGGTCGCGTGATGCTTGACGCATGTAGATGTTGTCGTAATTGAATCTGCGAAACGCAGCCAAAGCATCAGCAGTTTCACCCGTCATGCCAATGCGCCCAGAGTGGCGGGCTGCTTCGATCATGGCGGTGATGAATGCACGAAGCTGTGAAGAGCGGGTGGTGCCGCAACGCGAGCGCACCTCGTCGGGCAAATGGTCGGCAAACACCAAACCTGTAGATACTGCATCTTCAAAGTCGTGACACACATAGGCAATGCGATCGGCCCACGACACCACTTCGCCTTCGGGTGTGGCCGGGGCAGGACGCGACCACGAGTGATTGCGGATGCCGTCAAGAGTTTCGCGACACAAGTTGAGCGACACCAGTGCCACGTCGGCGCCCCACACGGCGTGGTCGTAGCCGCCTTCGACATATGGCGAGAGTGCGTCTTCACTGGCGTGTCCGCCGGGCCCGTGGCCACAGTCATGGCCGAGTGCAATGGCTTCGGTCAATGCCACGTTGAGCCCGAGTGCGCGGGCGACCGACACGGCGATTTGGGCGACCTCGAGAGCGTGGGTGAGTCGCGTGCGCTGGTGGTCTTGCGGAAACACAAATACTTGGGTTTTGCCAGCCAAGCGTCGGAACGAAGATGCATGCAAGATGCGATCACGGTCGCGTTCAAAGCACGTGCGAAACGGATCGGGCTCTTCTGCGATGGCGCGGTTGCCAGCGCCAAATGAGCGGGTGGCATGTGGCGCCAACATCGTCGACTCGTGTGCCTCGCGAGCATCACGCGGCACCAGCTCGATGCGACCAGTGCCAGCCCACGAGTCGGCATGAGCAAACCGAATGCCGCCGTCGGTGGTGTGGCCATGCATCGTTGCTGCCCAAGATTCGGCACGTGAGGTCATGGTTTCACGATACGCAATGGGTATGGGCTTGTAGCGTGAAAACCCCGCCACTACGGCGCGATGGGTCACTAGGAGCCAAGCCAACATGAGTGTGTTCGTCGACGAAGCGCAATTGAACGTGCGGGGTGGCGACGGTGGTGCCGGCTGTGTGAGCTTCCGTCGCGAAGGCCCTGAAGTGTTTGGTGGCCCCAACGGTGGTGACGGTGGTGATGGTGGGGCCGTGTGGCTGGTGGCTGACCACAACGTTGCGTCGCTGGTGGCATTTCGCGACCACCCGCACCGCCGTGGTGAAGACGGTGTGTCGGGGATGGGTAAAGATCTGCACGGTCGACGCGGGCGCCCGATGGAAGTCAAAGTTCCCGAGGGAACAATCGTGAAAGATTTCGAAACAGGCGAAGTACTCGCTGACCTGCGCACCACCGGCATGCGATGGCAGGCGATTCCTGGCGGGCAAGGCGGTCGTGGCAACGCACGGTTTTTGACGAACAAGCGCCGTGCACCGTCATTCGCCGAACAAGGTGAACACGGCCCGCAGCGTTGGCTGTTGTTGGAGCTGAAACTGATGGCCGATGTGGCGCTCGTCGGGTTTCCGAACGCTGGTAAGAGCACGTTTATCTCAGCGGTCTCAGCGGCCAAGCCGAAGATCGCGAATTATCCGTTCACCACGCTGCAGCCACACCTCGGGGTGGTGCGACTCGGAGAAGAAACCGAATTTGTCATCGCCGATATTCCCGGCTTAATCGAAGGTGCAAGCGAGGGTCGTGGGCTAGGCCACCAGTTTTTGCGCCACATTGAGCGAGCCCGAGTGCTGTGCATCTTGGTCGACCTCGTGTCGATGGAAGGTCTTGACCCCGCCGTACAAGTGGAAGTGTTGTTGCGCGAGTTGCAGGCGTATCGTCCAGAGTTGCTCGAGCGCCCGCAGATCATCGTGGGCACCAAGCTCGATTCGGTCGACAGCGAAACTAAAGCCAAATGGGATGCCACCGGTCACCCGATCATGTCGGCAGTGACCGGCGCTGGGGTGCGCGAGGTGTTGGGTGCTTTGGCCGAGTTGGTGCGTGACGCACGGGCCGAGCCAGAAGTCGACGACACCGAGATCACGATTCGCCCTGAACCCGAGGGCACCCGCGTAGAAAAGATGGGGGATAACGAGTTTCGCCTGCATGGTCGCTCGGTGGAGCGTGCTGTTGCACTCAGCGATGTGAACTCGCCTGACGCACTCAACTACATCGATGATCGACTCACCGGCTTGGGCGTGCCACGTTTGCTATCGCGGGCAGGCGCGCAGGACGGCGCAACGATTCACATCAGTGAGTTCAGTTTCGAATACACAGCCGAGTTGGGCTGAAGTCGGTCGCGCATGAGACTGGTCGCCAAAATCGGCACATCGTCGGTCACTGATGCGAGCGGGGCCATCGCCATCGACATGATTGCGTCGCTGTGTGCTCAGGTTGCCGAGTTGCGCTCAGCGGGTCACGAGGTGCTCGTGGTGACCAGTGGTGCAGTGGCCGGTGGGGTGGCAGCCCTCGGCTTTACCGAGCGGCCCACCGACACGGGCACGTTGCAAGCTTTGGCTGCTGCCGGGCAGAGTCGCCTGATGAGCCACTACAACACCGCACTCGACCAGCACGGCTTGGTGGGTGCCCAGGTGTTGCTCGTGCCGAATGACTTCGTTGATCGTGATCAGTATTTGCACGCGCGGCAAACCATGTTGCGTCTGCTGGAGTTGGGTTGCGTGCCGATCATCAACGAGAACGACGCGATTGCCAGCGACGAAATTCGGTTTGGTGATAACGATCGAATTGCCGCATTGGTGGCTCACAGCATCGACGCCGATGTCTTGGTGTTGTTGACCGACACTGACGGTTTGTACACCGCCGATCCGGCCACCAACCCAGCAGCCGTGCTGATCAGTGATGTGGCAGCCGACGACGAATTGATGTCGGTGCGCGCAGGATCATCGGGCACCACACGCGGCAGCGGAGGCATGGCTTCCAAACTTGCGGCAGCTCGAATTGCTAGTTGGTCGGGTGTTCGCACCGTAATAGCGCGGGCCACGCGGGCAAGGGTGCTGAGTGATGCAGTCAACAACGTTGCCAACATCGGTACCACGTTTGCCGCCCACGATCGCTCGTTGACGGCTCGCAAACTGTGGATTGCTTTTGCAGCCCAACCAGCCGGAGTCGTAGTGGTTGACGCCGGCGCGAGCACTGCGCTGGTGACGCGCGGGGTGTCGCTCTTGCACGCCGGAGTGGTGGAGGTGCGCGGTGATTTTGTTGCGGGCGACATCGTAGAAATTGTTGACACGTCCAACGCGATTATCGCGCGGGGGTTGGCACGCGTCGATGCGCGTCAGGCTGCGGCAGCAGCTGGCAAAAAGAGTGTCGAACTGCCTGATGATGTGCCCACCGAGTTGGTGCATCGCGATGACCTCAGCGTGTTCTAGCTGCGCCTATTTTGCGAGTCAGTTCTTGTTGTGCGAC
>JBBANT010000008.1:15123-19752 GCA_040401815.1 Ilumatobacteraceae bacterium
GACCTCAGCGTGTTCTAGCTGCGCCTATTTTGCGAGTCAGTTCTTGTTGTGCGACTGACGGCTCAGGAGTGGTCGCAAGTTAAGCAACGTCAGTAGTGAGGGCGTGCCATGCCGGTGGTGCAGCATTTGCACAGTGACTACGGCAAACACCAGATACGACATGGCGAATGCCAAGCCCAGCCCGAGCACGTCGTAGCGCGTAACCAAGACCACGGCTAGAGCGATATTGAGCGCGTTTTGTCCGACGTTGATATAAAACGGTGTGCGGGTATCGCTGTGGCTATAGAACCCGCGCAACGCAAACAAATACAGCGAGAACCCAACCAAGCCAACTGCTAAACCAGTGAGTGCGCGCGCAGTGGTGTCGACTGCTGTACTGCTGAACTCGCCCCAACCGAGCACGATGCGCACGATGGGCTTGGCCAACAGAACCATCGCGAGGCACGGCAGCAATGTGAGACCCACCGTGAGTCGAGCACCGTTGGTGAACTGCCGTTGGAAATCAACACGGTCGCTTTGTGCTGCGGCCCTCGCCAACAGTGGGGTGACAGTGGTGGCAATGGTAACGGCGAGCAAACCATGCGGTAGTTGAAACAGCACCATTGCCTTGGCGTAGGCATCGAGGCGACCTGAGCCTGGGTCGGCGAGGTTCTTTACCACGATGAGAGTGATTTGGTTTGCAGCGATATAGCCAATGGCCCAACCCGACAGCATGAGCAGCGAACGCACCGCTGGGTGCGTTGGGGCAAAGCGCGGCATCGGCAAGGCGTTGGCCCGCACCGCAGCGACCACCACCGCTATCGACATGGCGGCGATGCCGACGGTGGGCCCGAGCGAGAACCACCAGAACAAACGTGTGCCAACTGCGGCATCGGGCAACCCGACTTGAGTGATGGCTGGGTCAACACTGATGGCGAGCAACGCTGCGATGGAAACCACGTTGGCTGCCACCGGTGCCCACGCAGCGGCAAGAAACTTGCCGTGTGCGTTGAGCGCTCCGGCGGCGAGCGCATTGAGTCCGTAGAAAAATATCTGCACGAAAAACACGCGAGTGAGCGCGGTGCCAACGTCACGAAACGTGGCTATGTCACCCGTTGGGCTGAGTGAATAGAGGCGAAAGACGAATGGCGCCACAACAATGGCCAACGCAGTGACGGCCGCGAGAGCCACCATGCTGGTGCCGAACACGGCGGCTGTTGCCGAGCGATCATTGCGTTCGCGGTGGGCGACCAACAACGGAATCAGAGTGGCCGTAAGGGTGCCACCCAGTAACAACTCGTAGATCACGTTGGGTGCGTTGTTGGCAATATCGAAGGCGTCAGCAAGGGCGGTTTGACCGATAACGGCAGCAAACACCGCAATACGTACGAGCCCAGTGGCACGAGAAACCAGCGTGCCGCTGGCCACTGCGAGGTTGCTCGCGAAGTGCGAGCGCTGATTCATCGTGTTCAAATGCTATGCCTAGCGCTCGTGGAGAGGGTGCATTGCTGAGTAGCCTTGCCGCGATGAGCAGCGACTTTGTATCAGTTTCCCAGGTGCGCGATGGACTCAAAAAAGTCAATTATCTTGCCGACGAAGGCATCGCCGGCGTGGTGTATCTGGCCCAGCGGCTGGGTAAGCCTGTGCTCATCGAGGGCCCAGCCGGAACTGGCAAAACCCAATTAGCCAAGAGCGTGGCCGAACTCACCGGGGCTCGTCTTATTCGCTTGCAGTGCTACGAGGGCTTGGATGAATCCAAAGCGCTCTATGAATGGAACTACAAAAAGCAGTTGCTACGTATTCAGGCCGACAAAAAAAGCGACAGCTGGTCAGATGTGCACGATGACATTTTCAGTGATGAATTTTTGCTCACGCGCCCGCTGCTCGAAGCCATCTCTGCACCCGACCCAGTGGTCCTGCTCATCGACGAAGTTGACCGAGTTGAGGTCGAAACCGAGGCGCTGCTGCTCGAGGTGTTGAGCGAGTATCAGGTGTCAATTCCTGAACTCGGCACAATTTCTGCCAAGCAGATTCCGATGGTGTTTTTGACCTCGAACAACACGCGTGAACTCTCCGAGGCATTGAAGCGTCGTTGTTTGTTTTTGCATATTGACTACCCCGATATGGAACGCGAAAAAGAAATCGTGCTGGCCAAGGTGCCCGACATCAGCGTGAATCTGGCCGACCAGATAGCGCGCATCGTGCGCAGCATTCGCCAGTTGGATTTGAAGAAAGCACCATCGGTGAGCGAAACACTTGATTGGGCCCGCACCCTCATCTTGTTGGGTGTCGATCACATCGATGCTCAGCAGGCCAAAGAAACCCTGCATGTGTTGCTCAAGTACCAAACCGATATCGCCAAAGCCGCCAAAGAGCTGTCGGTCGACGAGTAAAGGGCGTTATGCCGGTCATCGATTTGATGTCCGGGTTCGTTGCGGAATTGCGGCGAGCCGGGCTCCCCGTCAGCCTGACGGAAAACCTCGATGCGATGGAGGCCATCAAGGTCATCCCAATCGAGGATCGCGACGCTTTCAAATATGCGTTGGGTGCCACGCTGGTAAAAAACTCGTCGCACTGGCGGGTGTTTGAAACCATCTTCGAGGTGTATTTTTCGCTGCGCGGCTCGCAATACAACATCGTCGACCCGAGCGAAGACCAAGCCGACGAGTTTTGGCGAGACGAGCAAGACCAGGCTCAACAAGGCCAAGGCGAAGGTCGCGGGGCAGGCGGTGGAGGGCTTGAGGCGCTCACGCCAGAAGAGTTGGCCAACATGCTCATGCGTGCCCTCATGCAAGGCGACCAAGCCATGATGCGGGCGCTGGCACGCCAGTCGGTGGCTCGCTTTGCCGGCATGGAGCCAGGACGCCCGGTTGGTGGGACGTATTACTTGTATCGCACGCTGCGGAATTTGGATTTAGACAACATGCTGGCGAAGTTGTTGGAAGCCAACAAACAATCAAATCAGCGTGAAGCAACCAATCTCGAACAGCGCCTCACCAAAGACGAATACGAAAGCCGGATTGAGCAGTTCAAAAAAGAAGTCGAAGCCGAGATTCGTCGCCGGTTGGTGGCCGATCGCGGTGCCGAGGCGATGGCCAAAACCTTGCGCAAGCCACTGCCAGAAGATGTGGAATTCATGCATGCCAGCCGCGAAGAAATGCAGTCGCTGAAAAAAGCGCTCTTCCCGCTCACTCGCAAGCTGGCAGCCCGTTTAGCCCGCAAGCGTCGTCATGGTCGCAAAGGTCCGTTGGATTTTCGCAACACCGTGCGCCATTCGTTGAGCTACGGCGGTGTGCCGGCTGAACCGAAGTTCAGGTATCCACGCCCTGCCAAACCCGAACTCATGGTGGTGGCCGATATCTCTGGCAGCGTTGCAGCCTTCGCGCGGTTCACGCTGATGTTGGTGTACGCAATTCAAAGTCAGTTCAGCAAGGTTCGTTCATTCGTGTTCATCGACGGCCTTGACGAAGTGACGAAGTACTTTAAGGCCACTGAAGACATCCAAGAAGCCATTCACAAAGTGAACACTGAAGCCGATGTGGTGTGGGTGGACGGGCACTCGGACTACGGGCACGCATTCGAAGTGTTTTGGGAGCGATATGGCAAAGACATCAACCCCAAGACCACCGTGTTGTTGTTGGGAGATGCGCGCAACAACTATCACGCTTCACAAAGCTGGGTGGTGAAGGAAATGCGTAAGCGAGCGCGACGCGTGTATTGGCTGAACCCCGAGCCGCGTTCGTATTGGAACACTGGCGATTCGATCGTGGGTGAGTACGGCGGTCACACCGACGGTGTTTATGAATGCCGTAACTTGCGACAACTCGAAGGGTTCGTCGAAAAGCTCGTATGAACGACACACGAATTGTGTTGGTGCGCCACGGTGAATCTGTGGCCACCGTCGAGCGATATCTGGGTGGTTTGCGCACTTGTCGTGGGCTCACCGAGCACGGCCGTGCTCAGGCGCAAGCGCTAGGTGTACGTTTGCAGCGCACCAAAGAATTGCAAGTTGATGCGGTTGTTTCAAGTTCGTTTCCACGCGCGATGCAAACAGCCGACATTGTGGCGCCGTTCGTTGGCCACAGCGACCTTGACGTGCGCCCCGGCTTCGGTGAGCATGACCCGGGCCCGGATTGCGACGGACTTAAGTTTGATGACTTTGTGGCCAAGTACGGCCGACCTGATTTTGCGGGCGACCCGAATGCGGTGGTATTTCCGGGTGGCGAGACGATGGCGCAGTTTCATTCGCGAATCATCGCCGCTTTTCGAGAAGTCGAGCGCGACTATCGCGGCAAGACCGTCATAGTCACTTGCCACGGCGGCACCATCGACGGCCTGTTGCGCCATTGTTTGCAAACCCCATCAACGGGACGCTTTGAGGTCTTCACCAAGAATTGTTCGATTACCGAGTTGGTGCAACCACGCGAGAACATCTGGCGACTCATGCGTTACAACGATCATGCCCACTTGGCTGAGCTTGGTACTGCGCTATAGGCAATGCGTGACCAACGCGATCACGTGGTGGTTGATGTAGCCATCGTCGGGGGAGGGCCGGCTGGTTTGGCACTGGCACGGGCTCTAGCGCTGCAGGGTGTCGAGCTAGTGGTGGTTGCAGCCTCAACCGAGTGGCACGCCACATACGGCGTGTGG
>JBBANT010000008.1:19852-49266 GCA_040401815.1 Ilumatobacteraceae bacterium
ACGATGGTCGAACGCTCGTAGAAGAAACGTCGCTGTATGCGAACCCGCCAAGTGGGCTAGACGATCTTCGCACGCGGCTCGCGGCGCGACTGGGGGTTGATGCCACCGAGCAGGCCGATTCGGTCGAGCGAGTACACATCGCCATGGGTGGGTCGTTGCCGGCACGCACCACGCGAGTAGTGGGGTTTGGCGCAGCGGCAGGCTTTGTGCACCCAGTGACTGGCTATTCCGTTGCTGCGTCGCTGCGAGCTGCGACGCGAGTGGCAAACGAAATCGTGCAGCAGTTGTCGCGTGGCACAACAGGAACTGATTTGTCGTTGGCCGTTTGGAGTGCGGTATGGCCGAAACACTTGGTGCGTGCTCGCGGCTGGCACGACATGGGTTTGGCGGTCTTGAGTGCGCTGCCTCCGCGATTAATTGGCGGCTTCTTCGATGCGTTCTTTGAGCTACCGCAAGCGCAGTGGAGCGCTTATCTGAGAATCGACAGTGAACCGGCCGAGGTGCGCGCAGCGATGCTGGGGGTGTTTCGGCGCGTGGATATGGCTACGCGGTTGGCGCTTGTGGCGCAGCCCGCCGCACTGGTGCGAGCGCTCGGCGCACGATGAAACCCCAGGCTGCGAGTGCACACAAACTGAACACAATCCACTGCACGGTGTAGGCCAAATGCGGCCCGAGCGTGAGCTCTGGCGCAGCAATGCGTGACAGTACTTCGGCCTCGGGTGGGTTGCTAGCGAGCAAGTCGATATAGACCGGCAAGACCTCGCCGGGTAACTGGGCTTGCAGTCGAGCCAGATCAATACGTTGAATTTCGCGCAGGTCTCCATCGCGGGCGTCGCTTAACTCACCGCGCTGGCGCACGTCGGTGGTGCGCACACGACCCACCACGGTGACTGGTCCGCTGGGGGCAGCGGGCACGGCTTTCGACAGTGGGATGAAGCCACGGTTCACGAGCAGAATTCGGCCGTCGTCAATTTGTAAAGCCGACACAGGGTCGACACCTGCTTGACCGTCTTGTGACACGTTGACGAGCAACAAGTCTTCGTCGGGTAGATATTGACCACTGGCCTGCAGAGTGAACCATTCCAGGTTGGCCACGTCGGAATCGAGGGCTAACAGGGCAGTGGGGCTAAGCGGGGCAGTCAATGAGCGCGCCCGCACGGCATCGTTGAATGTGACACGTTCATCATGGCGACGCAATTGCCAGAACCCAAGGCTTACCATGATGACCACCAGCGAAATCGTAAACACATGGAGCCCAATCATCTTGAGTGAAAACAGCACACGCATCACGACACCTGCAACGCTAACGACAGCAGCCCCAGTGCTGGTGTACGACGGTGAGTGCAGATTTTGCAAGTGGTGTGTGCGATTTTTGGTTCGCCGTACGCGTCGACCACTCATGTGTGTTGCTTATCAAACTGCTGATCTCGCAGCTTTGGGTTTGAGTCGCGAACAGTGCGAACTAGCTGTGCAGTGGGTGGCGGCTGATGGTCGACAGCAATCGGCAAACTTTGCTGCGGCTGCAGCACTACGCAACGCGCGGTTGCCATACCCGCTGCTTGGTGTGCTGATTAATTTGCCGGGCATCCGCAGCCTTGCTGCATTCGCATATGGCCAAGTGGCCCAACGGCGTCAATGCGCCAATCCCAACTGAACCGATTCCAGCTCATCCCAACTCAACCGATTCCAACCCGTCCCAACTCCGCCCGCTGAGGTGTGAAACGCTACCGCTAGCCTGACGAGTGCTACATCAGGAGCGACCATAAGGTCCGGCAACCGGGAATCCACGGTGCCAAGTCATTTCGGTGACGATGTGGTCCCGCAAGGGACAACGGACCGCATGGTGGCATAACGAAACGGAATCCATCATGCAACGCACCGACTATCTCGCCACTGGGGCGTGGTCGCCTGGGCAAGATGCAGGGCGACGACAGTTCGTTTCGTTTGGCGAGCGGGCCGTCGCACTTGATGTAGGTGCCACATTGCGCGACGTGACCGTTGCTTATGAAACATGGGGTGTGTTGAACAGCGCCCGTTCGAACGCAATTCTTGTTTGTCATGCTTGGACTGGCGACAGCCACGTGGCCGGTGCAGCAGGCGATGGTCACCCAACACCCGGTTGGTGGGAAGGCATCATCGGGCCAGGTTTGGCGATTGATACCAACGAGTGGTTTGTGGTGTGTAGCAACGTGCTTGGCGGATGCCAAGGCACGACGGGGCCGTCATCGCCGCACCCTGACGATGGCGCACCGTACGGCTCGAGGTTTCCTGTCATCACCATTCGCGACATGGTGCGTGCCCAAGTGCGATTGGCAGATCATCTTGGTGTGGCGCGGTGGCATGCAGTAATCGGTGGCTCAATGGGTGGCATGCAAGCACTCGAGTGGGCGATTACCTTCCCTGACCGAGTCGGTTCACTCGTGGCAATCGGAACCTGCGCTCAGTCAACGGCGCAACAAATTGCGTGGGGCGCAATTGGTCGCCGCGCGATCCGGCTGGACCCGCAATGGCGCGGTGGCGATTATTACCAAGCGCCAGTGGGTGAAGGCCCGTGGCAAGGTTTGGCGATTGCGCGCATGGTGGCCCAAGTGACGTTTCGCAGCGACAACGTGTTCACCGATCGATTCGGACGCGACCTCGCCGATATGGATGCAGAGAACAACGGCATCAGCTTGTGGGACAAGTTTGAAGTCGAGCGATATCTCGACCACCACGGAGATCGACTTATTCGTCGATTCGATACCAACAGCTATCTGTTAATTGGCAAGGCGATGGATCTTCACGATGTGGCACGCGGTCGTGGTGGGCTCGCCAAGGCGATGTCACGAGTTACGGCCCCGACGCTGGCGATGGGAATCTCCAGCGACATCTTGTATCCCACGTATCAACAGCGACAAATTCGTGACTTGGTGGCGCGTAACGGCGTGGCTGCAGAGTATGTAGAAATCGATTCGCCGCATGGGCACGATGCATTTCTCATTGATCTGCAGCAAGTGGGCGGGCCGATCACTCGTTGGTTGCACAGCAACTAGGCACGAGTGCCTACGGCACTGGGTTTAAGGCACTAGGGCATCAAGCACGGGGACGCAACGGCTGCGCATGGGCACCCGTATCACAGCTGCAGCACCATCGCTGGCGCGCACCTCGTAGAGCCGCCGGAGCTTCTTTGGGTCGTCAGTAACGCCACTGAGTTTCCAATTGCCGCGCAGGCTGGCCGAGCGACGCGAACGGGCATAGACCAACAACTCGTCATCGTTGACAGCGACTTTCACATCGTGCCAGCGGGCTCGGGTGGAATTGTCGGCACCCACCGTGTGCTCGAGCATGCGACACATGAACTTGCGGCCATCCTTAGACGACCAGTGCGGCTCGAGGCCCCAGCCCACCCAGGCCAGGCCACCAACAACTGTCAAGAACACAATGCTGGAGACCAAATTGCTCATGCAACTAGTTTGGCAGCGTGATTGTCGGAGTAGTGCTCATCGCAGCGGGGCTTGCGTTGGCAGCAGTCACGATGTGGTTTTGGCGCACAGCCCAGCCTCATGACCCCGTGTTGGGTGCACTGCGCATGATGGGCGACAAGCAATTTAGGTCAGCCGATGACAGCGCACGCAAGGAGATGTTGCGCCAGGCTCGCTCGAATGAGACACCGCCCGAACTACGGTAGAGCCGTGAGTTTCGAGCCAAGCGCAATGATTGCGCGATTCAAGGAGCGTGCTGCAGCAGTGCGCAAGCGCCCACTTCCACCAGTAGCTGGCGAAGAACGACAACACTTTATCGCTCAAGCCAATACCGATTTCCAAGATTTCGCGATGATCGGTGACGCTGAAGCATCACTTGAGGATGGTGTGCTCATCTTGCGAATCGATCTGCGCCCCGCCGATAAGCGCTCATAGCTAGCAACCTCGTGTCTGTTCCGCGATTTGCACCCATCGCCGCCGTGGTGGTGGCGGTTATCAGTTGGGGTGTCGGGCCAATATTTGTATCAAGTCTTACCATCTCGTTGTCGACAACCGTGCTGCTCCGGCAAGTCATTTGGTTGCCCGTGCTGTTTTCGCTCGCACATCTGGCCGGCGATGGATTCACGCGCCATCATCTCGCGGTGTCGCTAAAGCCAGGTGTGTTTTTCGCACTCTCTACGGCGTTGGGCTTTGGGTCGTTTCGTGAGACATCCATCGCGAATGCAACGCTGATCGGCAGCCTCACCCCGGCAGTGCTGTTGTTTATTGCTCCACGCTTGTTGGGCGAGAAGGTCACGTTGCAGCGAGTGGCGTATTCGCTCGTGAGCTTTGTTGGAGTGGTGGCGGTGGTGGTCGGTGCCGAAAGTGGGAGTGGTGCGGGCCAACAAGGCTGGCTCGGTGACACGCTGGCATTGGGCAACATGTTGATTTGGACGGTGTACTTCATCGCTGCCAAACGCGCCCGTGACGAAGGTGTTAATACGTGGTCTTTTCTCACTGGTGTCTGTCTCATCAACGTGCTGCTCGCGATTCCGTGGGCAGCGGCATCAAGTGATGATTTGTTTGATGTCTCACGTCGCGACTGGATGTTCCTAGTGCTCATGATGCTCATTCCTGGAACGATGGGTCATTATCTCATGACGTGGGCACAGCGGTATCTGGATACGACTGTGTCGTCATTGATCACGCTGGGTGGGCCAGTGATTTCCACATCATTGGCATTTCTTTTGCTTAGCCAAAGCGTCTCGCTGCTACAAGTGCTGGGCGGTGTAGTGGTGTTGGTGGGTTTGGGGGGCGTGATCATCAGCGCAGCGACGGCCCGTAGCGCGAAAAGCGCCGAGGTGGGGACGGTCGACCCGTTGCTAAACTCAAACCCCTAAGTAAATAAAGCAAATGCGGACGTGGCTCAGTGGTAGAGCATCACCTTGCCAAGGTGAGGGTCGCGGGTTCGAATCCCGTCGTCCGCTCCATTCAAATCGTGTCTCGTGCTGCCTGCATTCTCATCGGCTGCATGGTGGCTCTGGGCAGCGCGGCCTGCAGTAGCGAAGCCCGTTACGACGCCGTTGTGGCGGCAGCAAGCGACACGCGAGACGCGTTTGTTGAAGTCGCAGCCTTGGCAAAGACTCAAAGTGGGGTCGACATCGGTTTTGTGTTTGGCTCGTCGGGTTTGCTGCGCGAGCAAGTAATAGCTGGCGCGCCATACGACGTGTATGTTGCGGCAAACACCGCGTTCGTCGACGATGTGATTTCCTCAGGCAAGGGCGTTGACACCACGCGTGAGTCGTTTGCCGTGGGGCGCTTGGCACTCATCACTGCGAGCAATGTTGAGTTGCCAACAAGCTTGCAAGCCATCACGACGTTCTCACGCATCGTGATTGCCAACCCTGCTCATGCGCCATACGGTGTGGCAGCCCGCGAAACCCTTGAACGCTTGGGTGTGTATGAAGAAGTGGTGAGCCGGTTGATCTTGGCCGACAACGTGGCCGATGCTGTGCGCATCGTGCGCGCTGGCGAGGCTCAGGCAGGCCTTGTGGCCCTGCCGCTAGTTATCGACACCAGCCACCTTGCGGTTGCACAAGACCTGCATCAGCCGATCCGCCAAGCGTTAGTGGTGACGACCAAGGGTGTTGACAACCCGGCTGCGCAGGCGTTCATTAGCGCGCTTATGTCGCCAGCCGGACGAACCATTTTGCAGCGCTATGGGTTTATGGTGGAGTCGTGACCGACTGGTTTCCGCTGTGGCTGTCGCTGCGGGTCTCAACAATTGCCACCGTGCTGGCGGTGGTGTTCGGCGTGGCTTTGGCGTACTTGCTGGCCAAGTGGCAGTCGCGATGGACATCGGTGGTGGAAGCCGTTTTCACCCTGCCCATCGTGTTGCCACCCACCGTGTTGGGTTATTACTTGCTCACGCTGCTGGGCACTCGCTCTACCTTGGGGCGCGCGTGGGAGTCGCTCTTTGGTGCTCCGTTGGTCTTTACGCAGTCGGGTGCAGTTGTGGCAGCGACAGTCTCAGCCTTGCCATTTGTGATTCGGGCTGCGCGCGCTGCAATCAGCAATGTTGACCCGCGGGTGGAACAAGCCGCACGAGTCGTGGGTATGTCGGAGTGGAAAGTAGCACGTGTGGTGACCATGCCGCTGGCCGCGCGTGGGATTGGTGCTGGTGTTGCACTTGGGTTTGCTCGAGCGCTTGGTGACTTTGGTGCCACCGTCATGGTGGCGGGCAACATTCCCGGGCAAACCCAAACATTGCCCGTAGCTGTGTATGACGCGGTGCAGGCAGGCGATGAGGCAACCGCACGCACTGGGTCGTTGGTGCTCGGCGGCATCGCTGTGGTGGTGCTTATCTTCGTGACTCAAGTATTTGCGAGGCGGCGATGAGCAACTTGATCGTTGACGTGCGGGTCGAAGTGCCGGGGTTCGGTGTGGATGCAGCCTTCGTAGCCGAGCGTGGCATCACGGTGTTGTCAGGGCCGTCGGGGTCGGGCAAGAGTCTTACGTTGGCTGCGGTTGCAGGCACCATTCGCCCTGTGCGCGGCCACATTCGCTGTGGCGACGTGACTTTTGCCGAACCGGCTCGAGGTGTGCACCTGCGCTCACAAGATCGTCATGTGGGCATGGTGTATCAACACGCGGCATTGTTTGAACACAAAAGCCCGCTCGACAATGTGGCACTCGCTGTTCGCAATGTTGGCCTGGCAGCCGCGCGTGTTGTTGCGGCTGAATTGCTCAAGCGAGTCGGTGTGGCATCTCTGGCCACAGCAAGAACGCGCTCGCTATCGGGCGGTGAGCGTCAACGCGTGGCCCTGGCCCGCGCCTTGGCGGGGGAGGCGCGCGTGCTGTTACTTGACGAACCGTTTAGTTCACTAGATGCAACAGCCCGGCAGGCAATGCGCCAGTTGGTGCGTTCGCTCGTTAACGAGCGCGGGGTTATTGCTCTCTTGGTGACTCATGACGCTCAGGACGTGGACGCCTTGGCTGATCGCGTCGTGGCGTACGAACCTGGGCGGACCGTCGCGGTAACGGAATAAAGCCGCTGGTGCGAGCCATGTATTCGGCGTAACCAGGTTTGCGCTTGGCAAGCAGGCGATCGAGCATCGCGGCACCCGAGACGCGCACCAACAACACCGTCATCACGGCTGCACCAAGAAACGCCCAGATGCCAGCTCCTTGACTCGACCCAACAATGGCCAAGCCCAACCACACCAGTGCGTCGCCAAAATAGTTGGGGTGACGGGTGAGCCCCCAGAGGCCTTGATCCATAATCTGGTCGGCGTTGCGCGGGTCGCGTTTGAAGCGTGCCAGTTGTGCATCGCCCACCGCTTCGAAATACATTCCAACTGCCCACACCACAAAGCCAAGCAACACGACAAAGCCCGCGCCAGCATCCGTATCGCGTTGGCCTAATGACACGGGCAGCGAAACCAAGATCATGAGCGCACCCTGCAGACCAAAGACCGTGTACAAGCTCACGATTGCGAATCGCTCACCATGTTTGCGGCGCATGGCGCGATAACGAAAGTCTTCACCCTTGCCCAAGTTGCGTTTGGCAAGATAGCCCGTTAATCGCAGGCCCCAAACAGTGACCATCAGCAACAACAACCAGTTGCCCGACCCCGACGCCCCTGTGACAAATTTGGCGGCCCAGGCCACCAGTACGAAACCGAGCCCCCATGCAATATCGACGATTGACGCGTCGCGACGCAATAGCGAAACCGACCAGGTGGCCAGCATCAAACACACGATGGTGACGAATGCTGCAACGAGCACCGTTGACGCGCTAGCCACACACCGAGATTAGGGCTGACGCACAATCAAATCGGGGATTCCGCAGCGCAACGTTGTGAGAGGGCGGATGAGGTGCGAGCCTTGGACGGTGCTTCAGGTTCGAAATCTCAGTGTCGAGGTCGGCGCGCGCATGGTGGTGAACGACGCGACGTTTGCCGTGATGCCACGCGACAAGGTGGGCTTGGTAGGGCGCAACGGTGCAGGCAAAACCAGTTTGTTCAAAGTGCTGGGTGGGGCAGCAGAGCCCAAGGCTGGCACCATCACCCGCGGCGGGGCGTTCGGGTATCTGCCCCAAGACCCGCGAATTGCCGGGGCGTTTGACGGTCGCACGGCTGTGTCGCACATTTTGTCGTCACGCGGTATCGACGATGACATCACGCGGTTAGAGAAGCTGCGCATCGCCATGGAAGAACGTGCTGACGAGCACAACATCGCGCGATTCACCAAAGCCCAAGATGATTTTGAACGCAAGGGTGGCTATGCGGCCAACAGTGAGGCCCGAGCTATTGCTGCTGGACTCGGGTTAAAGGCCGATCGACTTGATCTGCAACTTGGTGTGTTGTCTGGTGGCGAGCGCCGGCGAGTGGAATTGTGTCGCATTCTGTATGGCGGCAGCGAAACCTTGTTGCTTGACGAGCCCACAAACCACTTGGATGTTGATGCCAAGACGTGGATGCTGGAGTTTCTGCGTGGCTACAAAGGCGCATTGCTGGTGATCAGCCATGACCTCGAACTGCTTGACGAAGCGATTACCCGCGTGTTGCATCTTGATCGCCCGAGCGAAGCCGATGCTGGCACCATCGTGGAATATCGCGGCACCTATTCGCAGTATCTGCGCGCGCGCGAAGCTGACGAGGCGCGAGCGGTGAAGATGGCCACGCAGCAGTCGAAAGAAATCGACCGCTTGCAGCGAGTGGTGGACCGCTTCGGGGCCAAAGCATCAAAGGCGTCAATGGCCAAGAGCATCGAAAAGCGCATCGATCGTTTGGATGCCGACCGGGTGCACGCCCCGCGAGCCAAGCGCACACTGGCGGTCAAGTTTCCGGATGCACCAAGCTGTGGCGAAACGGTGCTGACTGCCAATGGACTGCGCAAGACCTATGGCGGGCCTGACGTGTTTCACGATGTGAGCTTTGATCTGGGTCGTGGTGAGCGCATCTTGGTGCTGGGCTTAAACGGTGCTGGCAAAACCTCGCTGCTGCGTATCTTGGCCGGTGAATCAAAAGCAGACGATGGCGACTTTTCGTTCGGGTATCAAGTGCAAATGGGTTACTACGCCCAAGAGCATGACAATCTGCAAGGCGAGAAGTCGCTCATTCATCACATGCGCGAGATGGCGCCAGTGGGGTTGGGCCTGACCGAAACCCAATTGCGAGGCATGCTCGGGTCGTTTGGGTTGTCAGGCGACAAAGTGTTTCAAGAATCATCCACCCTGTCGGGTGGAGAAAAAACCAAGTTGGCACTAGCGATGTTGATGGTGGGGCGCAACAACTTGTTACTTCTCGACGAACCGACCAACAACCTCGACCCCTCCAGCCGTGACGCAGTGGCTGCAGCACTGTCGGAGTGGAACGGGGCCATTGTGCTCGTGAGCCACGACACCGACTTTGTCGAGCAGCTCGCGCCGACCAAAGTATTGGTGATGCCCGACGGCCAGGTGGATTACTACAGCGAATCGTGGCTGGATATCGTGAGCCTGGCGTAACGCATAAGCACGTGAGCCTGGCGTAACGCCTTCTAGTGTTTGCGCAGTGAATACTCAGGCGTCGGCCTACCCAGATGAGTCAGACGGCTACTGGATGCACTATCACGACCAAGACAGCCAGCAACTTGCCGATGCAATCATCAAATATGCCGTAGACCGCATGCGGCTCGACCCGCCGCCGCTTGATGCGCCCAAGCCCTTGAGTGTGTTGCAACGCGAAGTGGGCCAGACCATTACACCTGAAGGTTTAGGTGCGCTCAAAGCGCTGGAGATTTTCACCGAACAACTTGCACCCTCATGCATCAGTGTCGACCACCCGTTGTTTTTGTCGTTCGTGCCTGGGGCGCCCACCGAGTCGTCGGTGTTGTTTGATCTAGTGGTTGGTGCGTCAAATGTGTATGCAGGTTCGTGGCTCGAAGGTGCCGGTGCGGTGTATGCCGAAAACCAAGCGTTGCAATGGTTGGTGGGTCTAGCGAGTCTGCCTGACACTGCCGGGGGTGTTTTCGTGAGTGGTGGCACCAACGGCAATTTGTCGGCACTCATAGCTGCGCGATGGTCGTGGCGAGCACATCGTCGAGGCCAAGCGGAACGACTGCGGCCAATCATCATTGCTTCGGGTGGAGCACACTCGTCGATTGGCTTGGCGGCAAATGCGATGGATGCCGATCTGGTGACCGCAGCAGTGGATGACACGGGTCGACTGACTGCCGCTGCAGTTCGACACACGTTTGCAGCGCTCAGCGAGCAAGACCAGCAGCGGGTGTGTGCAGTGGTCGCCACCTCAGGCACCACCAATATTGGCGTGATCGACGATTTGGATGGCATCGGCGATTTTGCCCGAGCCAACAACGTATGGTTTCATGTCGACGGTGCGTATGGTGCCGCAGCCCTGTGCGCGTCAAGCGTGCGACATCTGTTTGTTGGCATCGAAAAGGTCGACAGTTTCATCGTTGACCCACACAAGTGGTTGTTTGGGCCCTACGACTGTTGTGCGTTGATCTATCGCGACGTACGCATTGGGAAGGCTGCGCACACTCAGAAGGCCGAATACCTCGATGTGCTCGTACAAGATGCGAGTGCGGCACTGGATGAGGCGTATAACCCAGCCGACTTGGCGCATCACCTCACGCGACGGGCACGCGGCTTGCCGTTTTGGTTCAGCCTTGCCACGCACGGCACCGAGGCCTACGAAGAAGCGATGGAAATCACCCTGCAAGTCACCCGTGATGCTGCCCAAATGGTGCGCGATTCATCGCATCTCGAGCTAGTTGTTGAGCCGTCGTTGTCGATCATCGTCGTGCGACGTAAAGGCTGGCAGCCGGCCGACTACACCCGCTGGAGCGACCGCATGCTGGCCGACGGGATTGCTTTTGTGGTGCCCACCACCCACAAGGGCGAAACCGTGTTGCGCATGTGTTTGGTCAACCCGCGCACTGACCCCGGGCAGATGCAGATGTTATACGATTCAATGCATGATTGAGGCAACATGTTAAAGACCCTGCGCTCAGTGGTGCGCCTGCGAAGATTCGACTGGAATAGCCGCCGCCGCCGTTTGGCTCGCTGCGGCGACGTCGGCGATTTGCGACGTCTGGCCAAACGACAATTACCTGGTGGCGTGTTCGACTATTTCGACGGGGCAGCTGAGACCGAATGGTCGATGGCCAACAACTCTGATTCGTTTGAGCATGTGCATCTCAACCCACGGGTGTTGGTGGATGTATCGCAGATCAACACCTCCACAACAGTCATGGGTCAGCACATGGCCTTCCCTTACGCATTTTCACCGACGGGCTTTACGCGTATCGCAACATCAGCAGGCGAGCTCGACGTCGCACGGGTCGCGGCTCGACGCGGTGTGCCATACACACTTTCCACGTTGGGCACGCGCAGCATCGAAGAAGTGGCAGCAGTGTCAAATGGCCCGCTGTGGTATCAGCTGTATGTCTGGAAAGATCGCGGCTTGTCGCGTGAGCTGGTGCAACGAGCCAAAGCGGCTGGCTTTAAAGCCATCATGGTCACCGTCGACACTGCAGTTTTTGGCCGCCGCGAACGAGACGTGCGCCGTGGGTTCACCTTGCCGCCCAAGATCGGTCTAGAGACCTTTATTGACGGCATGCGCCACCCGCGTTGGACGCTGGATTTCCTCACTCATGAACCCATCACCTTTTCGGCAGTGTCCGGGCGCGGCGATGTCGACGGTTCAACTGCCATCACGTTGTCTGACTATGTAAATAGTCAGTTTGACGCATCGTTATCGTGGCGTGACCTTGACTGGGTGCGTAGCGAATCAGGCTTGCCAATCATGTTGAAGGGCATTCAGTCGGTGGATGACGCGCAGCGAGCAGTTGCTGAAGGTGTTGAGGCGATTGCGTTGAGTAATCACGGTGGCCGGCAGTATGACGGCTCACCTGCCCCAATCGCATTGTTGCCAGCGGTGATGGATGCAGTCGGCGACGGTATCGAAGTGCTGGTTGACGGCGGCGTGCGACGTGGCAGCGACGTAGTGAAGGCTTGTGCGCTCGGCGCGCGGGCGGTGATGTTCGGCCGGCCGTATTTATACGGCGTAGGTGCAGCAGGCGAGATGGGCGTGGATTGGGTAGTCGACTATTTCAATGCCGGAATCACCCGCACCATGGCGCTGGTTGGTGCGACCGACTTGGCGTCATTGCGTGGCACAGCACGAATTGGCAACTAGCGACAACACTGAGTAAGTGTTGGTTATTTCTTGGTGCGACCGGTGGCCTTTGGCTCGGCTTTTTTCACGACCTTTTTGCGAGCGCCATAACGCTTGTTGAAGCGCTCGACACGACCAGCCGAGTCGATGATTTTCATCTGACCGGTGTAAAAAGGATGACTGGCGTTGGAGATATCCAACTGCACGAGCGGATACGTGTTGCCGTCGGTCCACTGGACGGTTTTGGAAGCATCGGTCTTGACGGTGGAGCGGGTCAAGAAGCGGTAATCGGCGCCGGAGTCTTCAAAGACGACGAATTGGTAGTTGGGGTGGATGTCCTTCTTCATGGCTTGTCAGCGTAGCGGGGACTGCGCCTCACCCCTTAGACTGCTCAAATGCCTAATCGTTGTGATGTGCTCGACAAGAAGCCAGGGCGTGGCCACTCTGTGTCGCACTCAAATATCAAGTCAAAGCGTTCGTGGCGCGTCAACACGCACAAGCGTCGCTTTTGGTTGCCATCCGAAAAGCGTTGGGTCACCATGTTCGTGAGTGCCAAAGGCATCCGCACCATCGACAAGCGCGGCATCGAGTCGGTAGTCGCCGAGATGCGTCGCGACGGCAAAAAGGTTTAAGGAGTAAATCGTCATGGCAGCCAAGAGCAAAGATCGTCGCCCCATCATCAAACTGCGTTCCACCGCTGACACGGGCTACACCTACGTCACGCGCAAGAACAAGGTCAACTCGCGTGAGCGCATCGAACTGAAGAAGTATGACCCCATCGTGCGCAAGCACGTCATCTTCAAAGAAGAGCGCTAAATCTTCGCGGCTGAGGCCGCTAGGCGAGTGCCGCTGCGAAATCGCTGCGTAAGTCTTCGAACGCTTCGAGCCCGACTGAAACTCGCAAGAGTGATTCACTAATACCTGTCACTGCCTTCACCGCCGGATCAACCGACAGGTGCGTGCTCGTCGCCGAGTGAGAAATCAACGTGTCGGGGCCGCCAAGCGTTACGGCATTTCGCACAAGTTGTAGGCGCTGCGTGAGTTGACGCACATCATTGATGTCGCCACAGAGTTCAATCGACATGATCGAGCCAAACCAGCGCATTTGTCGCTTGGCTAGCGCGTGTTGTGGATGTGTGGTCAGCCCCGGATAGTTCACACGTTTGATAGCTGGGTGAGTCGACAACCATTCAGCGAGTTGTTGCGCGGTCTCACTTTGTTGGCGCAGGCGCACACCGAGCGTGCGAACCCCGCGCAGGCCGTTGAGGGCGTCGAAGGGTGAGGCGGTCGCACCGTGCAACACCGAGTAACCCCAGATGGTGTCGATGAGTTCCTTGTCGGCAGCAATGACACCGAGGGTTGCATCGTTGTGGCCGGCAATGCCTTTGGTGGCTGAGTGCATGGTGATTGACACACCGTGTTGGCAGGGTTGCTGGGCGAGTGGCGTGGCCATTGTGGAATCCACCAAAGTAAATGGTCCCTTGATGGCACCGAGTGCATCTAAGTCGACAATGTCAAGATGTGGGTTAGACGGTGTTTCGGCCATGACCAAAATAGTTTTTCCTGGTCGCACTGCAGCAGCGAACTCGCCAGCGTTGCGGCCATCAACATAAGTCACGTCAATGCCCATGCGTTTGCACGGCCCATCGAGAAAGCCAAGCGTGCCGGCATAACAATTGCGCTGGGCCACAATGTGGTCACCGGTTGAGCACAGAGCGAAAATAGTTGCAGCGATGGCGCCCATTCCCGAACCAAACGCCAGTGCTGCTTCGGTGCCTTCAAGTTTGGCAATGGCTTGTTCAAATGATTGCACTGTGGGGTTGGCATAGCGCGAGTAGAAACCGGTGCCATGCACTGTGGTGGCGCCAGCGTGTGTGCCGTCTAGGTCAGTGGTGTCCCAGGTGCTTGATGCCCAGAGCGCTGGGGCGAGCGCACCCGACTCGTCACGACCTGCGGTGATCGCAGTGGTTTCGGGTTGTTGCTCTGGCTTGTTGGTCACACATCCACGCTACTTACGCCCGCTAATGTCGGGTCTGTCGTCGGTTGGCGGCGTGAGGGGCACAAACTGTGGGCGAGTGGGAGACCGGTCTCAACGTCGCGCATGATCGTGGCGTTATTGATGCCGAGATGCGTGATCGTCTGACAGCAATGGAGTTCGACCGCGAGTCGCCACCCGACTCCTTCCCGATGCGTATCGCCCTCATTGTGTTGGGGGCAATCTTGTTGGTCTCGGCTGGCTTTGCCATATTCATTCGCCTCGTGCCTGATGACCCCTCGCAACTATTGGTGTCAGCGATGTTGTTGGGCGTGGCGGCCGTAGCAGAAGCAATCGCGTGGATAGTGCGTCGCACCAACGCAGTTGCATTCTTGGCTGGCATTGTTGGTTCGTTTGCGGGCATTCCACTCGGTGTTGCAGTGGTGGTGGCGTTGCCAGGTGACCCCAACTCTGGCGCAGGTGCACTCGGTGCGTTGATTGCTGCGGTGTGGTCGGTGTTGTGGTTTACGCGCACCAAGAGCGGGTGGCCGGTGGCTTCGGCGGTGTTGAAGGCTGCGGTGTTCATCATGTTCTTTGGTGAGTGGGTGAACATGACGACCGAAACAGCTGGTGTCGTGTTGTGCGTATTTGGCGTGATCACCGCAGTTGCATCAATCTTTGGTCGTCTCAACCCAAACCTGCCACCGCTCGTGGCTTCGCTCATCGTGGTGGGTGGTGGCTGCATAGCGCAAAACACATATGGCGGCAAAGTTATTGCAGCAATCGGCATCGCAATTTCAGCGGGCTTGTTCTTGCTTGCGTATCGGCGTAGTGATGCACTGATGTCGGCAGCCACTGCAGTGTCGACAGGCGTGTGGGCTGTGGTCTTGACCGGTGCACTTACCGAGGGTGCAATCGTGCCGATCATCGCAGCGGCAGGTGTTGGGGCGGCTCTTGTGTTTTGGGGCATTCGACTTTCACGTCGGTAGCCTGCACTCGTCCGCGTCAGCGAACGTGGCGACGTGGCCGACTGGCTAGGCACGGGCCTGCAAAGCCCTTTAATCGGGTTCGATTCCCGACGTCGCCTCAATTGTTTATTGGGTCAAAACGCTAATTGGTACGACTTTGGTGCGAGCGTAATCGCGCGTAGTAGAAATTTCATATGGAAATACTTTTCGTTGCAGGTTTCGCTCCCATTGTCCCTAATCCAGCCGATGGCGCAAGTTTCTATCGCGACACTCTTGGACTGCCTTTGAAAGTTGTGTCAGGTGACTATTTGGCAGTAGATGGTTTTGATGGAAGTAAGCACCTTGGTGTGTGGCCGCTTTCAGATGCTGCAATGTCATGTTTCGGTACATCTGAGTGGCCTGATCATGTTCCAATTCCTCAAGCGACAATCGAGTTTGAGGTCAAAGATGTTGACGCTGCAGTTGAGGAATTGCTTGCAACGGGTCATTCTTTGATTCATGGAACTCGCGTTGAGCCTTGGGGCCAAACTATTGCGCGCCTTCTCGGCCCAGAGGGTCTTTTGATCGGGATCTGTATTACGCCTTGGCTTCATTAAGTCAGTTGAGTAGTGGTGTCTTTCAAAGACTATTTTGAGTGCATTTTTCAAAAGTATCAATTGGTACGGATTTGGTAACTTGCGCAGGTTTGATGGCGTGGTTTGGGTGTGTCTACTTGCAGTTAATGATATTAAATTTCCTATTACGCAAGGGTTTGGCTGGCTAGCGAGGTCAGAGTAGATGTCCTGTTTGTTTTCGATTCCCGACGTCGCCTCAATTGTTTACTGGGTTAAATCGGTTTTTGGTACGACTTTGGTGCGACAGTTTTGCTGAAATTACTTTGATCGCTTTCCAATCAGGACCAAAGCTTTGCCAGAACGAAAGCGTCGTATTCGTGGTTTTTCAACATGCACATCACGGGCTGATAATTCGTCGCATAGCTGCTTTATCCATTCTTGTCTGGGCAAAACGCTTGGGATTGCCCACATATGCAGGAGTACAACTATCACTCCTCCAGGAACGAGGACGCGAGTGCATTCGTCAAGACCAACAGATCGATTAGTCCATAACTGAATGTTGTTAACACTTACTACGGCATCTTGTGAACGATCTGATAGAGGTAGCGACTCTGCTGCTGCTCGTTCGACTTTCGTTACTTGCTCAACTCGTGCACGACAACAACGTTTACGCGTCCTTTCAGTCATCACTATCGACGGGTCGAGACCGATCACTATGCCACTTGATATTCGGCGAGCGCATTCCACAACGCCGATGCCTGGACCACAGCCGATCATTGCGACATTGCTGTCGGATTTCAGATTGAGCATTTCAACTGCAGCGAACTCCATGTCAGAATTGCCACGAGCCATTACCGTCGCCATAATCCGGCCACCCCAGCCATCCCATGGCAAAACTCGATTCAAAAAGTCCACATAAAGATGGTGTCATATTTTTCGGAAACCCGATGTGATTAATGGTCCTGTGAGCAAAAGACCCATTCATATTGGCTGTTTGGTACGGATTTGGTACGACCTCGTGAACGCTCAGCGGGAATGCATGGGATATGCGAGACCTGGGAAGCTCAAGCTGCGCGATGGATTGGCTGTTTGAAGCCAATCGGGATGTAGAGAGACGTTTTCCTTGGATTCCGATTCCCGACGTCGCCTCCACCGATTGGGCGTTTTTTCTGTGTGGTGTGCCACGATGAAGGGGTGCGACAGGACGCGAAGTGACTGCCCGCAGCTTTGAGCCAAACAGTCAGCGCACCGCGGTGGCGCCGAATGGTGCGCGGGTTCACGAAGACCACCTCGCCCAGAGCAGCGTGCTGCGGCGCAACTTCTACGAGCTTCGTGCGGGGGTCTGGTGCTTGGTTGGCAATGGTTTGTCAAACCAAACTTTCATTGATGCCCCAGAGGGCATTATTGCGTTTGATACTGGTGAGTCGGTGCAAGAGATGGCGCTTGCGCTACAAGAGTTGCGAACGCGCACCAACCGTCCGATTGCCGCCGTTGTTTACACACACTTTCACTACGTGGAAGGAACACAAGCAGTTCTCGATGAAGGCAATCATGTGACGCCGCTACCGATCTATGGGCATCGACGAATCTCAGAGAACAAGGCGCGAACTTCTGGCGAGATTGCGCCGGCTTATGGCCGTGGTCTCGTCGAACAATTCGCCATCGTGATGCCACCCGACGGTGCTGACGGTTTGGTGAACGTTGGGTTGGGCCTTTTTTATCGCAATCCAGCGCATGCGCCAGGAACATCGGGCTTTTTGCCCGTAACCCACCCGTTGCCAGACGAAGGTGCGATCACCATTGCCGGCGAATCAGTGCTGGTTCGCCATTCACCCAGTGACAGCGACGACTCCATCAACTTTTTCTTCCCGAACACGCAAGTATGCGTGCACAACACGGTGTGGCCAGTGCTCTTTAATGTGTTCGCTATTCGTGGTGAGGAATATCGCGATCCGCGTGTGCTGATTCCGGGAATCGACAACATCATTGCATGGGCACCGGAGCATCTTGTGGCAACGCATGGCCCGCCGTTGTCGGGTCGTGACCGGATTCGTGAAACGTCGGAGCGCTACCGCGACTCCCTTCAGTTTTTGTGGGATCAAACGGTTCGGGGCATCAACAAGGGCTGGACCATGGATGAAGTCGCATCGCGAGTTGCCTTGCCAGCGTTGTATGACCAAGACCATCGCACCAGTGAGCGCTATGGCGTTGGCGAACACCATGTGCGACAGATTTACGCCGGGTTGCGTGGGTGGTTCGATGGTGAAGAGTCCAAGCTCTTTCCGCTGCAGCCCCATGAGCGTTTTGAAAAGCTGATTGCGGGGTTCGGTGGCAGGGGAGAGGTTGCCAAACAGGCGAGTGCGGCATTCGATGCTGATGATGTGCGCTGGGGTATGGAATTGGCAACCTGGCTCGCACGCTCCACTGAAGCGACCACGGCCGACAAAGAGTTATTGGCACGGGGTTTACGCCTAATCGCCGAGCGAACACCAGCAGCGAACATTCGCAACTGGGCGATTACTCGGGCTCGACACCTCGATGGGCAAACCCCAATGGATCGCTTTATGAAGCATTCGTTTGGTGCGCGAGCCATTGCGCACGTGCCTTCGACCGACCTGATTCACACACTGCGGGTGTTGCTCGACCCTGCTCGTGCTGAAGGGCTGCGGGCTCATGTTCGTTTAGTGGTCGATGGCGAGTCGGCTGGCTTGCTGCTGCGCAATTGTGTCGCGGTGCCCACCGACGGCAAAGATGCATCGGTAGAAGTGGCGATGACGCGCACCACACTCGCGGCCATCTTGTCAAACAAGCAACTGTGGTCAGCAGCCGACATCACAATTACGGGTGACTCGGCGGTAGTGGATGCGGTCCGCAACTGCTTCGACCACGTCGGTTTACAGGGATGACGTTGTGGTGACCACGCCCGGCGGGCCCAGCCTGCCGTTTGCTACAGCACCGTTTGCAGGTATTACTGCTCGGCTCATTGACGAATCGGTGCCGTCGCGGCCTGGGGTGCCGCTACCAGCTGCTGATGCGCCCAACATCGTGTTGGTGCTGCTCGACGATGTGGGCTTTGGAACGTGCGGCACGTTCGGCGGGCCGATTCCGACTCCGGCGCTCGACCGCGTCGCGGCCAACGGCTTGCGCTTTAATCAGTTTCACACCACCGCACTCTGCTCACCCACACGCGCAGCGATGCTTACTGGTCGCAATCATCACGCAGTGCACATGGGCAACATTCCCGAAGGTGCCAGTGCATTCCCCGGCTACGACTGCATCATCCCCAAGGAAGCCGCCACATTCGTAGAGATCTTGCGTCAATACGGTTACTCCACCGGCGCATTCGGCAAATGGCACGTGACGCCTGCACATGAGCAAACCCTCACCGGGCCTTTTGATCGCTGGCCGACAGGCTTGGGGTTTGAACGCTTTTACGGAATCTTGAGCGCTGAAGCCAGTCAATACGAACCACCGATGTTTGACCAAACCACTCCGGTGATGCCGTATGAAGGCCGCGACGACTATCACATGAGCGAAGACATCGCCGAGCGTGCAATCGAGTGGATTCAATTGCAGCGCGCATCAAACCCGCACCGTCCGTTTTTTGCCTATCTCGCCACGGGTGCCATGCATTGCCCACACCATGTGTGGCCGTCGTACATCGAACGCTTCAAGGGACAATTTGATGATGGATGGGACGCGCTGCGCGAACGCATCTATCTGCGCCAATTAGAGATGGGCGTTATCCCTGCGGGCACGACGTTGACGCCACGACCAACCGAAGTTCCATCATGGGATGAGTATCCCGACAAATACAAGCCGGTTGCGGCGCGCTTGATGGAAGTGTTTGCTGGCTTCATGGCTCACACCGACGAACAGGTCGGGCGCTTGTTGAATTCACTCGACGAGATGGGTGAAACCGATAACACTCTGTTCATCTACATCACGGGTGACAACGGCGCATCGGCCGAAGGCACTGTGAACGGCGCGTGGAGCGCACCATCGTTTCAAAACGGGTTACCTGAAGACCCCGAATGGTTGCTTGCACATATGGACGACTTCGGCACGGCACGCTGCGAGAACCATTTCAACCTCGCTTGGGCGTGGGCGCTTGATGCACCGTTCCAATGGATGAAACAGGTGGCCTCACACTTTGGTGGCACCCGCAACGCACTGGCCGTGCAGTGGCCCAAGCGCATCACCGACAAAGGTGCTCTACGCAGCAACTTTCATCACGTCACTGACATTTTTGCAACCGTGCTCGATGCCGCAGGCATTCAGGCGCCCGCCGCAGTAAACGGGCTCACCCAAATGCCAATCGATGGTGTGTCGATGCTGCCGACGATGACGTCTGCAGCTGCGCCCGAGAACCACACCACGCAGTACTTCGAGATGTTCGGCAATCGGGCCATGTATCACGACGGTTGGATTGCGTCGTGTTACCACGGGCGTGTGCCCTGGAAGCGTTTCGACTCGGTGCCGTTTGACGGCCCACAGGAAAAGTGGGAGCTCTACGACATTCGCAACGATTTTTCGCAAGGCAACGATCTTGCTAGTGCGCACCCTAACAAGTTGCAGGAACTGCAGCAGTTGTTTGATGCCGAGGCACGCAGAAATAATGTGTATCCACTTAAAGAACCGATTCAAGGCTTCGGGCCCAAGTTTGCGGTGCCTGACGCGCTCGGTGACCTCGCCAAAATCACCTACACCAGCACACACTTCCGAATGCCTGAGCGCTCGGTGGTGAACCTGAAAAATTGTTCATTTCGCGTCACTGCCGACATCAGTGTTGGTGCCACAGGTTGCGAAGGTGTGATCGCGGCGCAAGGGGGCAACATGGCGGGTTGGTCGCTTTATGTGGGCAGTGACGGCAGGCCGCGGTATCACTACAACTGGTTCGGACACGAACACTCGGTGGCAGTGTCGGCGCGCAAGCTTTCGCCGGGCCGTCACACTGTGGTGATCGACCATGCCTACGACGGTGGCTTTGGTGCAGGCGGTGACAGCGTGATGAGCATCAATGGCGAACCAGTTGGGCATGTGCGAGTCGAACGCTCGGTGCCGGTGATCTTTTCGATCAGCGGCGAAACATTTGATGTCGGCCTCGACAGCGGGGCAGCAGTGGGTGACTACCCGCACATCTACCGATTCACCGGGCAGATTCACGGCGTGACGCTCGAGCGGTTGAGCGAGCCCTCCGCGCAGGTGAAGGAATTGATTGCTGACGCCGAGTTTCGTGCCAGTTTGGCCGTGCAGTAGTTGCTAGTTAGTCGTTGCGAAGCGATTGCAGCGTGTCGGTGAGCGCGTCGAGCACCGTTGCAAGCTGGTCGTCGGTGACGGTGAGGCTGAGGTTCATCATGCCGCGCGACGCGCTGTAGACACCTCGCTCAAGGAGACCAAAGAACAACAGCTCTTGCAGGTCGGCGTTGCGCTGGGCCACATCGTGTGCATCGTGTGGCGGCTGGGGGAGCGCGTGCAGCGACATCATCGAGCCGAATCCGCTGACTGATACGGGCAAACCCGAACGCGCCAGAACAGCCGCGACCGCCTGTCGAAACTCATCACCCCGTGCAGTGTGGGCCACTGCGACGTCAGCAGTAAAAATGTCGCTCAGCACCACACAGCCCGCGGTCATCGACGACATGTTGTTGTTAAAGGTTCCGGCGTGGGCCACTACCTTCGGGCGGTTGGATTCTGGGCTGGTGTCAAATTGGTCAAGTAACCCGGCACGTCCGCCGAATGCACCGAATGAGAACCCACCACCGATGTATTTGCCGTATGTGCTGATGTCGGGTTGGACCCCAAGCAAGTTGAACATTCCCATGGTGCCGTGGCGCGAAGTCATGACTTCATCCGCAATGGTCACGGCGCCAACCGCGTGTGCCCGAGCAAATACCTGTTGGACAAATTCCCTACTCGCTGGCACGCAGCCGCCCGAGCCAAGCATCGGCTCCATCACCACTGCAGCCAGCGATGCGGCATGCTGATCAATAACCGCGAGAGCCTTGGCGGTGTCGTTATACGGAGCCATCACGAAGTGATACGGCGCGTTCCACGGCGCAGCACCACTAGCGAAATACAACAGACCGCCGTGGTAGCCGCCATGAAAGACCAGAACCTTGTCGCGTCCTGTGGCTTGCAATGCGGTGGTAATGGCCATCAAGTTTGCCTCTGAGCCGGAGTTGGTGAACCGCACGCGGTCGAGTGCGAAACGTGTGCACATCAATTGGGCCAGACGCGCCTCGGCAGGGTGGATACCGCCAACGCTGGTGTTGACTTTTAGTGCAGCAGCAACCGCGTCGATGACGCGATGTTCGCTATGCCCAAGCAACCCAGCGGTGTAGTCGCCGAGCATGTCGATGTAGGTGTGCCCGTCCACATCGTGCAACCACGACTCGTTGCCTGCCGCAAAAGTGAGTGGAAACGGAGCGTGGGTGAGCACCGTGCGAGTGTGACCACCCGGCAGAAAGTTACGGGCTTGGTCATACTGTTTACGACTCTGTGGGTTGCGATCAGCAAAATTGCTGCGCGCTTTTGCCAGGGTGTCGGTGAGCACGCGACAACACTAGGCAGATTTGAGTATTCCTTGTATGGCTCTGCGCTGGGCGCGGTGGAGTTAGTTCAGGTTGGGGTCGTCAGGAAAGTTGCGCACCCACTCGCGGTGGATGGGCTCGCGCTCCAGGACGCGTCGCCACATTGTCTCGGGTTCGCTGTCAAACGCGTCGGCAGGTTGTGCATCGAGCACAAACCAGTGGTCATCGGCAATTTCGGCATCGAGCTGAAATGGCCCCCAACCTGAATAGCCAACGAATAGTCGTATAGACGCACATTCGACTCCGTTGGTGCCGTCACTGTTGAGATCAACGGTGTGCAGACCTGCGCCAACGGCACTTGCCCAGGGCCTTTCGGCTTCGTCGGTAAACCGCGCCAAGCCGATGACCGAGTTCTGTTGCACTGGGCCACCCTCAAAAAACACCGAGGGCGTAGAGGTATGAGTAATCCAGTCGTCTAGTGCGCCGTCTTCGCCAAACGAGTCCACTTCGGTGGGGCGCGAAATCACCAATCCGAATGCGCCCTCATCGTTGTGGTTGAGCATCAAGATCACTGAGCGTTCGAAATTTGGGTCGTCCATTGGCGGCGTTGCAACAAGCAGACGTCCAGTGGTGCTCGCCATGATTAGCAGTCGACGGGCATCATCTCGCCGGAGTGCACGTCGTAAATGGCCCCAGCAACGACCAACGACCTGGGCAACAATGGAAAGGCACGAATTGCATCGACGTCTACGGCGAGTTGTGCGCGTTGATCTTGTACGGTTTCGAAACGGATTGATGAAGTATCTACGCCGCTGCGCTCAGCGATGAGGCGGTGGATGTCGCTTTCGTCGCCTTTGGCCATGCGACAGTCGGTGTGGGGAAGCACCAATACGCGCTCGACGCCCAACAAATAGGTAGCAAGCACCAGCGTGCGCAAAACGTCTTGGGTTACTCGGGCCCCGGCATTGCGCAGAATCTTCACGTCGCCTGGGGCCATGCCGAGCACTGCTAGGGGGTCAATGCGACTATCCATGCAGGTGACAATGGCTAAGCCCTGACGCGCGAACCCGGTGAGGCCTGAATCGCTGAAGTGTCCAACATGGCGCTTATTGGCTTCCAAAACATCGCTAAATGACTCAGTCGGAAACTTTTTCGGCTCGATCATGGTCCCGAGGCTATTGCGCTGGGTGGGGTTTGGCCCAACTTTGCGAAAACTTCCCCGAAATTGCCTGCATAAGTATGCAATGGTCTGTATCGTTATACAGATGGGTTTATCGGGAACATTGCGCACGGCGGTGATTGGCGCCTCGGGCTTCACTGGTGCCGAGTTGTTGCGATTGTTGGATGCGCATCCGGTACTCGACGTGGTCTATGCAACGGGCGATTCGCAGGCTGGCACATTGGCATCAAGTTTGTATCCGTCTTTGGCCAAGGCGTATCCGTCGCTGGTTTTCGCTGAATACGACTTAGCCGAGGCGTTGAAATGTGATGTGGTCTTTCTGGGCTTGCCACACGAGGCCTCGATGGCGTTAGTGCCCGAATTGGTGGACAAGGTGCGTTTGGTGGTGGATTTGTCTGCGGCTTATCGGTTGAAAGACGCAGCGCAGTATCCAACCTGGTATGGCTTTGCTCATGACCAACCCAAGATGTTGGCGCGTGCCAAGTATGGATTGCCCGAATTGTTTCGCAGCGACTTGATTGACGCCCAACTCATCGCTACGCCCGGCTGTTATGTGACTGCTGCATCGCTGGCACTCACGCCTTTGGTGCGCGCGGGGCTCATTGAAACTTCGGGTGTCATTGTTGATGCTGCTTCTGGTGTGTCGGGGGCTGGTCGCGCAGCAAAACCCAATACACATTTCAATACCGTGAACGAAGACTTCACGGCCTACGGGTTGCTCGACCATCGCCACACGCCAGAGATCGAACAAGTTACGGGTGCGACCGTATTGTTCACCCCGCACCTGGCGCCGATGAACCGTGGCATTCTGGCTACTTGCTACGCCAAGCCCACTGCAGACAAGGCGCCCACCACGCAGTCGTTGTTGGCCGCACTAGCCAAGGCTTATGCCAAAGAACCATTCGTCGTGGTGCGACCAACTTCGCCTTCGACCAAAGCAACTCTCGGGTCGAATGCTGCCCACATCACGGCGCGCTTTGACGAACGCACCAACACGGTGATGGCGATTTGCGCTATTGACAATCTCGCCAAGGGCGCATCGGGTGGGGCGATTCAAGCAGCCAACGTGGCACTAGGAATTGCTGAAACAACTGGTTTGTCGGCGGTGGGGATGTATCCGTGAAGATTGCCCCCAAAACCCGTGCCGCGGTGCTCAGCGAAGCCCTGCCACACCTGCAGCGTTTTGCCGGACATGTGATCGTGGTGAAGTACGGGGGCAACGCACTGGCTGAATCCACCGAGGATGCGATGGAAGTGTTTGCTCGCGACATTGCGTTGTTGCATGCAGTCGGAATGAAGCCAGTGGTGGTGCACGGCGGCGGCCCGCAAATATCGGCGCTCATGGATCGCCTTGGGAAGCAGGCAACGTTTCACAACGGGCTGCGAGTTACCGATGCTGAAACGATGGAGATCGTCAGCATGGTGCTGCTGGGCACGGTGAACCCGATGCTGGTGTCGATGATCAACACCGCTGGGGCGAAGGCCGCCGGTGTGAGCGGTCAAGACATGGGTTTGTTTAGTTGTGTGCAGCGCGACCCAGCGCTGGGGTTTGTTGGTGACATCGTCAATGTGAACCCTGCTGCCGTGCAGGGTTTGCTGGATGATGGCGTGGTACCTGTGGTGGCCACCCTAGGTACCGATGAAAAAGGCCAGAGCTACAACATCAATGCTGACACTGCTGCGAGTGCATTGGCAGTGGCATTGAAGGCGTCAAAGATCTTGTTCCTCACCGATATTGCCGGGGTGCTGCGCGATCAAAACGATGCAGAGTCGTTGCTGCCCACGCTCACCACAGCCGAGGCAAACGCTCTGCGCGAAGAAGGTGTCATCACGGGTGGCATGATCCCGAAAGTAGAGAGTTGTCTGCACGCTGTGCAGGGTGGGGTGAGCGCTGCTCACATCCTCGATGGGCGAGTGGCCCATGTGGCGCTTTTGGAACTGCTCACCGACACTGGCGTAGGCACGATGTTTGTGCCCGACACTGGCGTAGGCACCGTGTTTGTACCCGACAAGGCGGCGCAATGACCAGCCACGCATTTGGTGCAACAGCAGCGGCAGGAGTGCAGATGGGTGATCACTGCCCGTTCATGCCGGTGTTCGGCGCACCACAGGTGATGTTTGTGCGCGGCGAGGGCACACAACTATGGGATGCCAACGGCAAGCGCTATCTCGACTTCTTGTCGGGTATCTCGGTGACCTCACTTGGGCACGCGCACCCAGAGGTTGCCGACGCCATCGCCGAACAAGCCCACACGCTGTTGCACGTAAGCAACTTCTTTGCCAACCCGATGGCAGCACGTGCTGCAACGATGGTTGATGAACTCTTGGGCGGCGGTGGCCAAGTGTTTTTCTGCAACTCGGGTGCCGAAGCCAATGAGGCAGGTATCAAATTGGCGCGCAAGTTTGGCGGGCGAGGGCGCCACAAAGTGGTGAGCATGCTCGGAAGTTTTCACGGTCGCACGCTGGCAGCGCTGGCAGCAACAGGACAGCCGGCAAAACACGAGCCCTTTCAGCCGATGCCCGAGGGCTTCGTGCATGTGCCATTTGGTGACATTGCCGCACTTGAGGCTGTCGTCGACGGAAGTGTTGCAGCAGTTTTAGTGGAGTGTGTGCAGGGAGAAGGTGGCGTGATACCAGCCGCCAACGAGTGGCTACAACAGGTGCGCCAGTTGTGCACCGAACGAGGTGCACTCATGATGATCGATGAAGTGCAAACCGGGTTTGCGCGTACGGGTGACTGGTTTGCCTTTCAGCATGCTGGTGTGCGACCAGATGTCGTGATGCTGGCCAAGGCGATGGGCAACGGAATGCCAGTGGGTGCATTGTGGGCGCCGCGTGATATTGCCAAAGTGTTCGTGCCTGGCGATCACGGCAGCACCTATAGCGGCACAGCAATTGCCACCGCAGCAGTGTGCGCCGTGATCGACATCATGCGCCGCATTGATGCACCGCGACTAGCGCGCGAAAAAGGCGAGCTCATCACATCGCAGTTGCAGCGCTTGCCCGCTGTGAAGTCGGTGCGCGGTCGTGGGCTCTTGCTCGGCGTCGAGTTGGGCGAAGGCGTTGATGCCAAGGCCAAGCAGGCAGCGATGCTCGAGCGAGGGCTAGTAACCAACGCAGTTACTGCCACTGCGTTGCGTCTGGCCCCACCCATCACGGTGACAGCTGACGAGATCGGTGAAGCAATGGCAATTATGACGGAGGTGTTGGCATGAGACATTTTCTTAACACAGTGGACCTGAGCCGCAACGAGTTAGCGCGGGTGCTGGAGCTTGCAACCCATCGACAAGAGGCATTGGGTTGGCCGTTAGCCGACTATGGCGTGGCGCTCATTTTTGAAAAACCGTCCAATCGCACCCGCCAGTCAATGGAAATGGCAGTAGTGCAACTGGGCGGACACCCGATATTTACCCGCGGCGAAGAAGTGGGGTTTGACGTGCGCGAAAGCGTCGAAGACATCACCCGCATCATGGCCGGATACCACGCAATGATCGCAGCACGGGTGTTTAACCATGCGGTGCTCGAACGCATGGCGTCGATCAACTCGGTGCCGATCATCAACATGTTGAGCGATGTTTCGCACCCACTGCAGAGCTTGGCCGACGTGTTGACCATGCGCGAAGAGTTCGGTTCGCTGAAGGGCAAGACCGTTGCATGGATTGGTGATTACAACAACGTTGCACGATCGTTGGCCGAAGCCTGTGCGTTAGAGGGCATGCATCTGCGACTGGCAAGCCCGCGCGGTTATGGCGCTAGCGATAACGAGTTGGCTCGCATCGCTGCACTTGGGGCAGCCAGTGTAGAAGCCTTTGACGAAGCACAAGCTGCAGCGGTTGGCGCCCACGCCGTGCACACAGATGTGTTCGTGAGCATGGGGCAAGAAGCCGACACCGACCAGCGCCTCAAAGATTTTGCCGAGTTTCAAGTGAACGAGACGATGATGGCGGTAGCCGACCGCTCGGTGATCTTCATGCATTGCTTGCCAGCACACCGCGGGGTTGAAGTTGCCGCCGAAGTTATCGATGGCCCCGCTAGCCGCGTAGAACGCCAAGCCCACAACCGAATGCATGCAGCACGCGGACTGCTGGCGTTTTTGTGTGAAGCAAATGACATTACGAAAGGTGACACCAAATGACCAGCAAAGTCCAGCGACAGCAAACCATTGCGCGCATCATCGCCGAACAAGCAGTTACCAACCAACCGATGCTGCTCGAGCTGCTCGATAAAGCCGGCATCGAGGCCACGCAGGCCACGGTGTCGCGTGACCTCGAAGATTTGGGCGCGGTCAAAGTGCGCGTGCGCAAAGGCGAGGCGGCGTATGCGATTCCTGATTTTGCGCCAGATCGCCTAGCGCCACAAGACCAATTGCGCCGAGTGCTGTCGGAATGGGTTGCCGAGGTGGAGTACAGCGACCCGATGGTAATCATTCGCACCCCGCCAGGTTGTGCACATGTTGTGGCCTCGGCGTTAGATCGCTCGCGCATCAAGGGCATCGTCGGAACCGTCGCGGGCGACGACACGTTGTTTTGTGTGGCTGAAGCTAAATACGGCGCTAAGCGTCTAGCCACCGACTTGCGCGTGCTGGCTGGGTTGTCTAAGGCTGCGCGATGAACGACAAACATTTGTGGCACGGGCGCTTCAACGAAGCACCTGCCGACTCGCTCATGGCTTACACCGCCAGCATTGGTTTTGACGTGCGACTGTGGCGGGACGACATTGCTGGGTCAGTTGCCCATGTTCAGATGCTGGGGGAGTGCGGGGTGTTGCCGCGAGTGGATAGCGAGGCAATCGTCGCCGCGTTGCGCCAGGTGGAATCTGAGTTCACCGATGGAACATTCGTTCTGACAGCCACCGACGAAGACATTCATACTGCAATCGAGCGTCGCGTTACCGAAATTGCCGGTGCAACCGGCGGCAAGCTACACACTGGACGCAGTCGCAATGATCAAGTGGCTACAGCGCTGCGCTTGTTTGCCAAGCGAGAATTCAGTGCTACTGCGCGTCGAGTGCTGGCCTTAATCGATGTGCTTGACCGTCGAGCCGACGACGCGGGAGATGCGTACTTACCCGGCTACACCCACATGCAGCGTGCCCAGCCGGTTCTGCTGTCACATCACCTGCGTGCTCACGCTTGGGCGTTTACCCGCGATGTGGGGCGACTAGCTGATGCCTGTGTGCGGCTCGATGTGTCGCCACTCGGTGCTGGCGCACTTGCCGGTACGTCGCTATCCACCAATGCACGTGATGCTCAACAACGTTTGGGTTTTGCCGATGTGTTTGCGAATTCGCTCGATGCGGTAAGTGATCGCGACTTCGTGGCCGAAGGGCTTTTTGCGCTCACGCTCATTGGGGTGCATCTCTCGCGACTCGGTGAAGAGTGGGTGTTGTGGACCGCCGAAGAGTTCGGCTTTGCGTCACTGAGCGACCAACACGCCACTGGGTCGTCAATGTTGCCCCAGAAAAAGAACGCCGATATTGCCGAGTTGGCACGCGGCAAGGCAGGTCGCGTTATCGGCAATCTGACTGGTCTACTCGCCACCTTGAAAGGTTTGCCGTTGGCCTACAACCGCGATCTGCAGGAAGACAAAGAACCACTGTTTGATTCACTTGACCAAATCAACCGTGGTTTGGTCGCACTCAGCGAGATGATTGCTGCCGCCACGTTCAACACCCACGCAATGCAGCAGGCTGCAGATGCACCAGCGCTCGTGGCCACCGACATTGCCGAGTGGTTGGTGGCACGAGGTATGCCATTTCGCGATGCTCATGCCAAGGTAGGCGCACTCGTTTCGCTTTCGCTAACGAGCGGTGTGCCACTGGTTGACTTGGTGCGCCGCGACCCGGATCTTGGCGCAGATGTCGCAGCGCTGTTTGCGCCTGGGGTGGCGGTGCAGCGTCGCTCAAGCCATGGTGCTGCTGGCCCGTTAGCTGCCGCAGCGCAGCGAGAAGAACTGCACCGAGTGATTGCTGTCTTGCAGGCCCGCTTGCTATGAGCGTCGACGACCACGGTCGCCCCGAGCCACCAATTGCAGCAGGCGAGTGCGACACCCTGATCGGATATTTGGACTATCAACGAGCAA
>JBBANT010000009.1:0-10540 GCA_040401815.1 Ilumatobacteraceae bacterium
AGCAACACGCCGAGTTCGTCGCGACCAGATTCGATCTCGTTGTTCAAGATGCGCTGTTGTGACTGCATCTTCCAATTGCGCATGCGCAGTTCTTGCACGCTCATGATTGCCGCATCGGTGGGGCAGTACGAATAGTGAACCGTCGGGCGATACTTGGCCGAGCCGTCGTCATTCCACACAGTGAGGTGGTCGCTCATGGTGTAGGCCTCGCCGTGGCGGATGACCATGCCGAGAATCTCGCCACACGGCACCCACGAGCGCACCCAGGTTTCCATTCCTGGTTGGGCAAGTGCGATCTGGTTGCACGGGCCATCGTCGTCATGTACGTGCGCGTTATGTGGCAGCCATCGTTCGTGGGTGCCCCAACCCATTTCAGCCGGGGCCACGCCTTCTTCGTAAAACCCTTCAATCGACCAAGTGTTAACAAACTCATCAACGCGCTTGGGTGTGCTGGTGATCTGGGTGTCACGTTCGCTGATGTGAATCACTTTCGTGCCAGTCAACATTGCCAACGTGTTGTAGCGACCTTCGGCCAAAGCCCCTTCGATGAACTTTGCACGGTCACCGGCTTTTTTGTCTTTCAGCAGCGCCGTGGCAATCTCGCCGAGTGCCCGTTTGGCAAAGTGGCTCACCAGCCCGGGGTTGGCACCGTGCTCGAGCACGGCAGACGGGCCATCGTTGTCGGGCCACGACTCGATGAGGCGCCGAATGCTTTGGTGGCGCACGTACAAGGTGCGATCCAGCGGCGGCGTGTTGTGCATGTCGTAGTACGGGTCCCACAATTCCACGCTGGTGTTGAGGTAGCGCACGCCGTGGTCACGACACCAGGTGAGAATGGTGGGGCAGTCGATGTTCCACGCCAAATCCAAGATGAGGTCACCGGCACCAACACGCGCGGAGAGGAACTCGTCAAGATTTTCCTGCGTAACGCGCCCAACTTCGTAGTTGACGCCCGCGGCGATGGATTCAGCAATGCGATGGCGATTGTCGACAAAGTCAACAACCGTGATGCTTGATGGCGCGAGTTGCACGTCGCGTACCAGCATTGGCACGGCGGCCTGGGCCACTGAACCACAGCCCAGAACGAGTACTCGCGCTGGGCGGTGGGTGCCGACCCGTGAAAGGTCAATCGTCACGAACGGCGACGCGACTTGCGAGAGCGACTTGCACCAGCAGGTGTGGCCAGCATCGTTTGCAGTGATGCTTCAAACACGGTTTCGGAAGGAATCAATGTGGCTTGCCAGTCATAGGTCGCGCCTTTGCGGCCGTTGCACACATCGTGCATTACCACAGCCAGGTTGCCCGTTGGCTGGATGTTCGTCGTGTTGCTCATATGTGCACCTCCCCTGGATGGAAACCAACTGCGAGTCAGTACCGACTGTGTGTCAATACCGAAGTAGCACCATAGCGAGAAACGCTGTCAGTGGCTACTGTCTGACTTGTCAGCCGATACTGACTCACGAGTCAGTATCGCGTCGCAGGGTTCGCGAGGGTGATCGCTAGCCCCGCAAGTAGCGTGACCGTCAAGATGACAGCTACTACCGAGTTTGCTGCCCTCGGAGTACCGCCACATGTAGATGCTGGTCTGGCTGCCGCGGGTTTTACCAAACCATTTGCGATTCAAACCGAGGCGATTCCCGTGGCCTTGACCGGGGCCGACCTCTGTGGTCGAGCCCGCACCGGCTCGGGTAAGACGCTGGCGTTTGGTGTGCCAATGCTCTCGCGTATCGATGCCGCAGGGCGCCCGCGAGCACCCCGTGGGCTGGTGTTGGTGCCGACGCGCGAGTTGGCGCTGCAGGTGGCCGAGGTGCTTGAGCCGATTGGTCGCCCGTGTGCACGCCGGGTGTTGGCGGTGTATGGCGGCGCCTCACGCGACGACCAGATTGACAGTTTGGCGGGCGGCATCGAAGTGGTGGTGGCCACACCGCTGCGACTCATTGACTTGATGAAGGCCGAGGAACTCACGCTGTCTGACATTCAAGTTGTGGTCATCGACGAAGCCGATCGGATGGCCGATGAAGGCTTCATGCCCCAAGTGGAATGGGTGCTGCGGCATGTGACTGGCGCCCATCAAACGATGCTGTTTTCAGCGACTCTTGATGGCCAAGTCGGCAACCTAGTGCGCCGCTACATGAACGACCCGCGCGAAGTGTCGATTGATACGCCAACCGCCACCGTTGGCACCATGAGCCATCTCTTTTTGGCCGTGCACCGCATGGACAAAGATCGCGTAATTACTGCACTCGCTGCTGGTGCTGGCAAAACGGTGGTGTTTTGCGATACGAAGCGCCTGTGCGACAAGGTGGCTGACTCACTGCAGGATCTGCACGTCAAAGCCTCGGCCCTGCACGGTGATATGTCGCAGGCCGCCCGTGAGCGCTCGCTGGCAAAGTTTGCCGAGGGCAGTCTGAACGTCTTGGTGGCCACCGATGTGGCTGCCCGTGGAATTGATATCGACGATGTTGCCGCAGTGGTGCACTACGAACCCCCGATGGATGTAAAGACGTACCTGCATCGTTCTGGTCGCACGGCTCGTGCTGGCCGCGATGGTTGGGCAGTGACTTTGGCGGAATACAACCAGCACACGACGTGCCGCATCATTCAGCGGGGTTTGCGACTCGAGCCGCAGCCACCCATCGAGGTGTTTTCTAACGACAAGCGGCTGGCCAATTTGGCGTCGTTTGTGACGCCGACGATCGCCTAGCGCACCTGGAGCCAGCTGGGCCGGCGACGCTCGTAGTCGCCGATATCGGCGGCGCGCCCCAGGGTGATGCTGATGTCGTCTAAACCATTGACGAACCGTTGTTGGGATGCAGCATCCAGCACGAATGCATGGCGAGCGCCTGTCGCTGGCACTTCGACGGTGAGACGCTCAACATCCACCGTAATTTCCACATTGGTATCGGCCTCGATTGCAGCCCAGAGCGATTCGACGATGTCGGCAGCCAGGGTTACGGGCACCAGACCATTTTTGGTGCAGTTGTTGCGAAAGATGTCGCTGAAGCTCGGTGCAATCACCACATCAAAGCCGTACTGCTGCAGCGCCCAAACCGCGTGTTCGCGAGATGAGCCCACGCCAAAACTGGGGCCTGCCACAAGAATGCTGGCGCCGGCGTAGCGCTCGTCGTTAAGTACGAAGTTGCGATCATCGCGCCACGTGGCGAACAAGCCCTTGTCGAAACCGGTTCGCTCCACCCGCTTCAACCATTCGGCGGGGATGATTTGGTCGGTGTCGACATCGCTGCGCTTGAGCGGCACCGCACGACCAGAAACAACGCGCACTTGTTTCATTGCAGATCGCACTTCATTACAGATCATTCGGTGTGGCGAAGTGTCCGAGCACCGCAGTGGCTGCTGCCACGCCTGGCGACACCAGGTGGGTGCGCCCACCGCGGCCTTGGCGGCCTTCAAAGTTGCGGTTGCTGGTGCTCGCGGCGCGTTCTTGGGGTGCCAACTTGTCGGGGTTCATTGCCAAGCACATCGAACATCCTGGTTCGCGCCAGTCGAATCCGGCGTCGATAAAGATGCGATCCAGGCCTTCTTGTTCGGCCTGCAGTTTCACGGCATGGCTGCCAGGCACCACCATCGCGCGTTTGACCTTCACGCGGCGCCCGCGGGCTACGTCTGCGGCGGCACGCAAATCTTCGATGCGGCTGTTGGTGCACGAGCCGATGAACACGGTGTCAACAGCAATGTCGCGAATGCGAGTGCCGGCGGCAAGACCCATGTAGTCAAGAGCGCGGGCCACGGTGTCGCGGGCAGTGGCATCGCTCAGTTCGTCGAGCAAAGGAACATGGCCATCAATCGACACCACTTGGGCGGGGTTGGTGCCCCACGTGACGTGTGGGGTGAGAGTTGCTGCATCAATTTCGACGCTTTTGTCAAACTGTGCGCCTTCGTCGGTGCGCAGGTTGCGCCAATCGGCGAGTGCTTCCTGCCAAGCCGCGCCGCGCGGTGCATGAGCGCGGCCTTCTAGGTAAGCGAAAGTGGTTTCATCTGGCGCCACAAGACCAGCGCGGGCCCCGGCCTCGATCGACATGTTGCAGATCGTCATGCGCCCTTCCATCGACAACGCGCGAATCGCCGAGCCGCGATATTCGATGACATGGCCGATGCCGCCGCCCGTACCGATGCGCCCGATGATGGCCAAGATGATGTCTTTGGCGGTGACGCCCGCGGGCAATGTGCCTTCGACGGAGACACTCATCCACTTGGGGCGTGATTGCGGAAGTGTCTGTGTGGCCAACACGTGTTCGACCTCGGAAGTGCCGATGCCAAAGGCGAGCGCACCGAAGGCGCCGTGAGTTGCCGTGTGGCTATCGCCGCAGACGATGGTCATGCCTGGCAGCGTGCGGCCTTGTTCGGGCCCGATGACGTGCACGATGCCTTGCCCGGCGTCACCCATTTTGTAGAGCGTGATTCCAAACTCGGCGGCGTTCTTGCGCATGACATCGAGTTGTTTGGCTGAAATTGGGTCGGCTACGGGCAGATGGATGTCTTTGGTCGGCACATTGTGGTCTTCGGTGGCAACGGTGAGATCAGGGCGACGCACTTTGCGGCTGTTGATACGCAGACCATCGAATGCTTGCGGGCTGGTTACTTCGTGCACCAGATGCAAATCGATGTAGAGCAATTCGTCGCCGTTGTCATCGCGATGAACGACGTGGCGGTCCCACACTTTTTGTGGAAGGGTCAGCGGCTGCACATGTCTATTCTGCCTGCCAATTGGCACGGTGACGAGGGCGCCCCAAAACTTTCTTGCACATCCAGCGGGTGGGCTGCACACAACTGGGCATGAACACACCAACCATTACCCCAGTCACCCTGGCCACCTGCGTCGAGCACAGCCTCAATCTGTCGCTATCAGGTTTCGACCTGAAACGTGCGCGTCTGTATGGCATCAACATCGTCGATGCCGGGGGTATCGAAAACAACCTCGATGGGGCATTGCGCATTTCATTCCTGGCCGAACATGGCGATGTGTATGAGCTGCTCGATGCTCGCGGTAGCTCAATTGCTCGCATGTTTGATGCGGCGGCAGTGTTGACCTGCGGCTGGGCAGCACCAGTTGACGATGGTGGGGATGACGACATGCCCCCGAGTTTGCACCCGCGCCGTCGCCGCGTGCGCCTGGTGGTGGTCGTTGGCGATGCTGGTGTTGGTTCGGTGTTGCGATTTGCCGACACACCCGACGAGATCATCACCGACCCGGGTAACGCCAAAGGTTCACTCGCCGATGCTGTCGAACAG
This sequence comes from Ilumatobacteraceae bacterium, assembly GCA_040401815.1. Lineage (GTDB taxonomy): Bacteria > Actinomycetota > Acidimicrobiia > Acidimicrobiales > Ilumatobacteraceae > F1-60-MAGs027. Next base: position 5,251 of record JBBANT010000009.1, read on the forward strand.
TTGTGGCGCGATGCGATTCAAGCCACCGACGAGCAATGATGCTCTTAGGCCACGCTGGCGTGTTGCACCACTTGTTGGCAGGCGTCGATCAACAGCGGCACAAAGCGGTCTTGGGCGGCAAAGACGGCGTCGTGACCAGCCTCGATGTGGTGCGTCACCGTCGGCGTGCCAAACGTGGACGCGAGCTCCATCTGGCGTTGCAGCGGCACGACTTGGTCTTTGGTTGTCATGATCATTGCCGCTGGCACGGCGAGTTCGCCCAGCCAGGGACGCGAATCAAACGAGCCGATTTCGCTGCCGGCTTCCAGCACATGTCGCCAGTCGTGACTGGCAATTTGTCGCGCAGCCCAATCCGCCAACGAATGTGTTTTGCGCTGCAAGTAGACCTGCTCGGTCACCCACGACCGTGCCTGAGCAGTCGTCAGCCGCGACAATCGCGCCAAACCTGTCAGACCGAGGAAGTTGAGTCGCTCGTCGCGTGATGATGCAAAGTATCCGGCGGTGGCGGCGAGCACCAGCCCGCGAGTGCGGGCCTCGTGGCGCAAGGCAACGAGCTGCGCGATTGCGCCACCCATCGAATATCCAACGGGGATAAACGTGTTGACCCCAAACACATCGGCGATGGCCGCCACGTCGTCGGCGCAGTCAGTCAAGCGAAAGCCGCCATTGGGGCGAATGCCACGCCCGTGACCGCGATGATCGGGGGCGAGCACGCGAAAGTGTTCACCAAGTGGGGCAAAGCAGGTGAACCAGTTGAGATCAGCTGTTGCAGTCCAACCGTGCAACAAAATGACCGTGGGTGCACCTGGCGGGCCGGCAACTTCGCGCACGAACGTTCGCCCGCGACCGGTGAGCTCCACTTCGTGTCCGACCGGAAAGCCGTCGCGTGCGGCGTGGGTGTGAACGATCATGTCAACTGCTGGCTTCGACGTGCACCACGCTCACGGTCAAGGTGCCGTTGGGGGCATCGTAGGTAACCGAAGTACCTGCTTTGGCCCCCAGCAAAGCCGCACCCAAAGGGGAGGTGGGGCTCATCACACTGACTGATGCATCTTTGGGTTGTTCTTCCATGTGGCCGATGAGATAGCGCTCGGCTTGGTTCGGTGCGTCGCCTTTGTAGAGCACCGTCACGGTGCAGCCGATGACCACGCTGCCGTCATCAACGACCTCAACAAGTTCGTGGTTTTCCAGAATGGATTCAATTTGGCGAATCCGCCCTTCCATGTGGCCTTGGTCGTCTTTGGCGGCGTGATAGTCGCCATTTTCTTTGAGGTCGCCCATCTCGCGCGCCCGGCCGATGCGGGCTGCGACTTCGATTCGCCCACGCGTGGTGAGGTCAAGGTGTTCTGCCTGCAAACGCTCAAGGGCCACGCGCGAAAGTCGGTGCGTCGGCATACCGTCAGGTTATCCATAGCCTGAATGAGGTGAAGAGCACTGCGCCGCGCGTCACGCATCGTGTGGCCGTCATCGGGGGCGATGGAATCGGCCCCGAAGTAATCGCCGAAGCACTCAAAGTGGTGCGCGCCGGCGGAGTGGAACTGGACACCACATTTTTTGATCTTGGCGGTGCGCGCTACTTGCGTGACGGTGAAGTGTTGAGCGACGACACGCTGGCCGCGCTCGGCCAGTTTGATGCGATTTTGCTCGGTGCTGTAGGCACACCTGGAGTGCCACCAGGCGTAATTGAACGGGGCTTGTTGTTGAAGTTGCGTTTCAGTTTGGATCTGTACATCAATCAGCGACCATTTACCGGCACTGCACCAGGGCATACCCAGCCGCACAGCTTTGTGGTGATTCGCGAAAACACCGAAGGCTCGTATGCCGGTGAAGGTGGAGTATTGCGCAAAGGAACCGTGCACGAGGTTGCCACGCAGGGCAGTGTGAACACACGTTTCGGAGTCGAGCGCTGCATTCGTTATGCATTTGAACTGGCTGCACAACGTGAACGCAAACATGTGACGCTGGTGCACAAAACGAACGTGCTCACGTTTGCCGGCGACTTATGGCAGCGCACGTTCGACGCGGTGGCAACCGAGTTTCCACAAGTTGGTGTTGCCTACAACCATGTGGATGCTGCTTGCATTTATTTCGTCCAAGACCCGCATCGCTATGACGTGATTGTGACCGACAACTTGTTCGGCGACATCCTCACCGACCTCGGTGGGGCAGTGAGCGGTGGCATCGGTTTGGCCTCGTCGGCCAATCTCAACCCGGCACGCACTGGCCCGTCGCTGTTTGAACCCGTGCATGGCTCAGCCCCAGACATCGCCGGCAAGGGTGTGGCCAATCCGCTGGCTGCAATTTTGTCGGCGGCACTCATGCTCAACCACCTTGGCGAATCTGCCGCTGCCGATGCCATACGGGCAGCGTGTGTTGCGCCCGTGAGTGGCTCGACGATTGCAGTCGGTGATGAAATCTGTCGTCGGTTGCAGGGCAACAGATAGCGTCTTTTTTACCGATAAAGAGGAGTCACGATGCCGATCACGACGACGCCAAAGATTTGGATGAATGGAGCCCTTGTTGATTGGGCTGACGCCCAGGTGCATGTGCTCACTCACACACTGCATTACGGCACGGGTGTGTTCGAGGGCATTCGGGCCTATGAAACCGACAAAGGCCCAGCCGTATTTCGTCTTACCGATCACATCGTGCGTCTGCACAACAGCGCCAAAATCATGGGCATGCCGATGCCGTACTCGGTTGAAGAATTAGTCGAAGCCACTAAGGCCACGGTGCGTTCCACCGGGTTGCCCGCGTGTTACGTGCGACCGTTGGCGTATTACGGCTACGGCGAGATGGGCTTAAACACGTTGCCGTGCAAAGTGGATGTCGCCATCGCCTGCTGGCCATGGGGGGCATACCTCGGTGACGACGCAGTGGAAAAGGGCGTGCGCATGAAGATTTCTTCATGGACACGCCACGACCACAACACGATGCCGCCGGCGGCTAAGACCGTTGGCAACTATGTGAACTCGTCACTCGCCAAAGTCGAAGCATTGAAAGCCGGGTACGACGAAGCAATCATGCTGGCGCCCAACGGCTTGGTGGCCGAGTGCACCGGTGAAAACATCTTTGCGGTGCGCAACGGTGTAATCCTCACCCCGCCATTGTCGGCTGGCGCACTCGAAGGCATCACCCAAAACAGCGTGATGACCATCGCCCGCGATCTCGGCTATGACATTCGCGTCGACAATATTGCGCGCAGTGATTTGTATATCGCCGAAGAAATCTTTGCTTGTGGCACCGCTGCTGAAGTGGGCTCAGTGCGTTCGGTGGACGAGCGCGAGATTCCTTGCCCAGGGCCAAAGACGCGAGCCATTGCGACAATGTATGCCCGCGCCGTACGTGGTCAAGAAAAGAAGTACCTCCATTGGTGTGAGTTAGCGAACTAGCAACATGTCTGCCCGCTTCGTGCTTCCTGCCAATCAAGTTGAGGTGTTTGACACCACCTTGCGCGACGGCATGCAAGTGGAAGGCGTGTCGGCCAGTGTTGTTGACAAACTGCGCATCGCTGAACAACTCGATCATCTAGGCGTGCATTACATCGAAGGCGGCTGGCCGGGTGCCAACCCCAAAGACGAAGAGTTTTTTGCCCGCGCCAAGACCGAGCTGCAATTGACCACGTCGATGTTGGTGGCTTTTGGCAGCACGCGTCGCCCAGCCGGCAAGGTTGACGACGATGCCACGCTGCGCAACTTGATCAACGCCGAAACCCAGGCGGTGTGCATTGTGGCCAAGAGCTGGGATTATCACGTCGAAACGGCCCTGCAAACCACGCTCGTTGAAGGCGTGGCAATGGTGGCCGACTCGGTGAAATTTCTCGATGGCCGCGGCCGCATGGTGATGGTTGACCTCGAGCACTTCTTTGATGGCTTCAAGCACAACAAAGAGTTCACCTTGCGTGTGCTCGAAGCAGCAGTGGTGAATGGTGCGACCCATTTGGTGTTGTGCGACACCAACGGTGGCTCGCTGCCCCACGAAATTGAAGCAACCGTGGCCGAAGTCGTGCGCCATGTTGGCAACGACGCCATCATCGGTATCCACTGTCACGACGACACGGGTTGTGCGGTGGCCAACTCGCTCGCTGCGGTGCGAGCAGGTGCACGCCACGTGCAAGGCACACTCAACGGTTTGGGCGAGCGCACCGGCAACACCAACCTCACCACGATCATCCCAAACCTGCAACTCAAGATGGGCTTTGACTGCCTGCCCGACGGTCGCCTCGAGCGTTTAACTGCAGTGAGCAATCATGTGGCCGAAGTATTGAATCGCCCGCTCAACCCGCAGGCGCCGTATGTGGGCATGTCGGCATTCGCCCACAAGGCGGGCTTGCACGTGTCGGCAATCGTGCGTGCCAAAGACGCCTACGAACATGTTTCGCCCGAATTGGTTGGTAACGGCACACGTTTCTTGGTGTCAGAAATGGCCGGGCGTGCCACCATCGCAATGAAAGCACAAGAGCTCGGCTTGCAAGCCGATGGGGCAGTGCTCAGCACCATCTTGGATGAATTGAAGCGACTGGAGTTTGAGGGCTACCACTTTGAAGCCGCTGATGCCTCACTCGAGTTGCTGATGCGTCGCGCCACCGGATGGGAACAAGAGTTTTTCAATGTGGAGTCGATGCGTGTCATCACCGACGAGTCAACGAGTGGTTCGTTCACCACCGAAGCCACCGTCAAGGTGTGGATGGGTGAAGAGCGCGAAGTGCACACCGCCGAAGGCAACGGCCCGGTCAATGCAATCGACACTGCGTTGCGAGCGTGTTTGGCCAAGAAGTTTCCGCAGCTATCGCGCGTGCACCTCACTGACTACAAAGTGCGCATTTTGGATTCGTCATCGGCGACCGGTGCCGTGACCCGTGTGTTGATCGACGCCACCGACGGCGATCGCACGTGGACCACCATCGGTGTGTCGCCGAACATCATCGAAGCCTCATGGCGGGCCCTCGAAGAGTCCATCGTCTACGGCTTGTTGCATCTCGCCTAAGTAACGCCAAACCCCAGTAATTACTGCCCTGAGTGGGGCGAACACCTGTTCGCTATGGTGTGGGGGTGGCTACTGACCTTCGTTCTCATCTCGGCACGCCGGTGGTGCGTGCCCCATTGCCGATTGCGCCGTCGTTTGCACCGTTGTTCGCCGACGGCGGGCTCGTGCGTGGTCGCACCGTGGCGTGCACGGGTGATGCCGCACTCAGCACGGCGTTGGCATTGTCGGCGTCGGCCACTCGCCTTGGTTCATGGTTGGCGGTCATCGGTGTGCCACAACTCGGTGTTGGTGCTGCAATCGAAGC
>JBBANT010000009.1:10640-30938 GCA_040401815.1 Ilumatobacteraceae bacterium
GCAAGTGTTCGGTGCCGATCTCGACGTGCGCGCCGACACCGTTGCCTGGTCGGGTATCGAACAAGGTGGCTCGCACATCACGCAACGCATGGTGCATGTGCGCGTGTCTGGTCGCCGGTGTGCCTCACCGTGTGAAGCCACGATTGATTTGTCATGCGCGACGAACCAACGCGTGTCGTAGTCGTCCAGTTTCCACACTGGTCGTTGCTGGCAGCAGCCCTTGGTCGTGGCGCTCGTAGCGCATTCGAGCCAATCGTGCGGGCGGTGGTGGCCCACGTGCCGCTCGTTGAAGTCACGGCCCCGGGCATCATCATGTTTGCCACGCGTGGCCCCTCGCGATATGTCGGTGGCGACACACCACTGGCTGCGCTCGTGCACACGGCAGTAGCCGACGCATTGCGCGCAGTGATAGGTGATGCTCATCAACATGCCCAAACACACGCTGGCTTCGGCATCGGTATTGCCGACGGGCGCTTGGCTGCAGCCATTGCCGCACGCCACAGCATGCAGACATCAGTACCCGTTGTGGTGCCACCAGATGCAGCGCACCATTGGCTGGCCGATGCATCGGTGCGTGCACTTGTCGAATGTGTCGACGTCATCGGCGCAGTGGGTGCTGGTGTGCCAGACACTGCCGACGTGTCGTCGTATCGCGATGTGGCGTCGCTGCTCGAGCGTTTGGGTTTGTATCGCTTCGGGGATGTGGCGGCCCTGCATGAAGCCGACTTGATTGCGCGGTTCGGTGCATTTGGTCGCGATTTGTCGCGGTTGGCACGCGGGCTTGATCGTCATCCACCGTTGACTGCGCCGGCTCCGCCTGATCGCGTATGCATGCGGCAGTTTGATGCGCCTGTCGAATCACGTGATGCAGTCGTGGCAACAGCAGATGAGCTCGCCGTTGGTCTCACCGATCATCTTGCAGCACACGGGTTGGTGGCGGTGCGTGTGCATGTGCTGATTGAATCCGACCATGGTGAACGCAGTGAACGCATGTGGTATCGCGCCGACGGCCTTGGCGCTCGCGCCATCGTCGAAAGTGTGCGCTGGCAACTTGATGCATGGATCCAGCACGATGCGCCGACGAGTGGTGTTGTGGCAGTGCGCTTGTCGCCCGAACAAGTGATTGCCAATACGGGCCGCCAGGCAACGTTGTGGGGTGGTGAACGCGACGGTGATCGCCACGCTCAGCGTGCGATTCGGCGAGTGGCCGATGTGAATGGTGCCGAGTCGGTAACAGTGCCGGCGTGGCGTGGTGGGCGAGACCCAGCGCGAATGTTTGAGTTCGTACGCAGTGACGCCGTTGATCTCGAGCGTCGGGTGGTGAGTGGTGTCGACGCAGCAGTCGGCTGGCGCGGCGCAGTGCCGTCGCCAGCACCATCGCTGGTGTTTGATACGAGTGAGTTGTCGAATAGTGCCCCAGAAATTGCAGTGTTGGATTCCCATCAACGCCCGTTAGTGGTCAACGCGCGTCATGCGATGAGTGCCGAACCAGCGCGGGTGCTCATCAACGATGTGGTCTACGACGTGGTGGCGTGGGCCGGGCCGTGGCCGGTGGAAGAGTGCTGGTGGGACCAGCGTCGGGCGCGACGCACCGTGCGTTTGCAATTGTTGGTGCGCGACGTGGGTTCGTTGCCTGTCACTCGGGCGATGATTGCAGTGCTCGAGCGCAGCGTGTGGCGACTTGCTGCGTGGTATGCCTGACCCGCACGCACTACCTTGTGTGTTCGTGCCTGCTACAAATCCACGCGATGTCGAGTTGGTGGATGAGTTATGTGCGCACCTTCGCGCTGCCACGCCAGTTGATGATCGCGAGCGCGAATCGATTGACGAGTTTTTGAACGTGGTGCCGCAACTGGTGGCACCGTTCAGCGAGCACGCCGATATTCGTCATGTGACTGCTTCGGCATTCGTGGTTGGTCGTCGTGGTGTCGTGTTGCATCTGCACAAACGACTGAACATGTGGTTGCAGCCCGGTGGTCACATTGACGACGGTGAACATCCGCGTGATGCAGCCGTGCGCGAGTCGCACGAAGAGTTGGGCCTGGCAGTCACTCATCCACCCGACGGGGCATTGCTCATGCATGTGGATGTGCACCCTGGGCCGCGTGGGCATCGACACTTCGACCTGCGATATTTGTTGCTCGCCGGCGACGACGACCCGCAGCCTGGTGCCGACGAAAGCCCCCATGCGCGTTGGTTTTTGCCCGAAGAGGCATTCGCCATAGCCGACCCCGGGTTGCGGGGTGGGCTTGCCGTGGCCCTACGAACATATGTTCGCTATCGTGAGTGAGTGTCGCCAGCGAGTGAATATGCCGAGCTGCATTGCCGATCACAGTTCTCGTTTTTGCACGGTGCGTCATCGCCCGAGCGGCTGGTCGAGGTGGCACACGAACTTGGGTTGAGCGCCCTTGCCCTCACGGATCGCAACGGTTTGTATGGCGTCGTGCGCTTTGCCCAAGCCGCACGCGAAGTAGGGATGCGCACGGTGTTTGGCGCCGAGGTGTCGTGTGCTGGCAGCGATCTGGTGGTGATTGCCGACGGGCCGTCGGGTTATGTGGCGCTGTCGCAAGCGCTCACCGATGGCCAGATGCGTGGCACCAAGTCACACCCCGTGTTTGATGTGGCATCACTTGCCGAGCGGGTGCACGGTCAATGTTTCGTGCTCACTGGTGCCCACGATGGCCCACTTGTTCGTGCGTTGCGCACCGATGGCCTGCGCGCTGCGCGCCGTTCGCTCGAGTTGCTTGTCGAAGCATTCGGACGCGACCGAGTGTTGGTCGAAGTGTGGAATCACGGCGACCCGCTTGATGTGTGGCGCAACGATGCGCTGGTGGGTATTGCTGCCGAGTGTGACGTGGAAACCATCGCCACCAACGATGTGTCGTATGCAATGCCGAGCGACCACGTGTTGGCGTGCGCACTGGCAGCCGTGCGGCATCGGTGCAGCCTCGATGAACTCGATGCCCAACTACCACCAGCAGCCACTGCATGTTTACGCAGTGCCGCAGAACAACAGCGACGCTTTGCGCGGTATCCCGGTGTGGTGGAACGCACCAGCGAAATTGCTCGCGCTGCAGCATTCGATTTGTCGCTGATTGCACCCCGACTGCCGCCGTATCCGTGCCCAAATGGGTTGAGCGAAATCCAGTTCTTGCGTCAACTCGCCGAGACGGGTGGTCGCCGTCGGTATGGCGAACGTCCGTTGGGCGCCCATGAAGATTTGTCATTGCGCGCCCGCGCCTGGAGCACGATTGACCACGAGTTGGCGGTGATCGAGCAGTTGGGTTTCGCCGGCTATTTCCTTGTGGTGTGGGACATCGTGCAGTTTTGTGAACGCAACAACATCTTGTGCCAAGGTCGGGGGAGTGCTGCCAATAGTGCAGTGTGTTTTTCGCTCGGTGTCACCAAAGCCGATGCAGTGTCGCTCGGGTTGTTGTTCGAGCGATTCTTGTCGACCGAGCGTGATGGCCCGCCCGATATCGACCTAGACATCGAAAGCGATCGGCGTGAAGAAGTCATTCAGTATGTGTACGAGCGCTACGGGCGTCTGCATGCCGCCCAAGTTGCCAACGTAATCACGTATCGGGCCCGTTCGGCGGTGCGCGACATGGCGCGGGCACTCGGCTATTCGGGTGCAGACCAAGATGCGTTCAGCCGTCGTTTCGATTCATGGAGCCCAATCAAAAACCAACATGAAGTAACGGTTCCTGATTTGGTGGTTGACCTAGCAGGGCGCGTACAAGACGCACCGCGTCATTTGGGCATTCATTCCGGTGGCATGGTGATCTGTGATCGCCCGGTGAGCGAAGTGTGCCCTGTGGAATGGGCAACGATGCCTGGGCGCAGCGTGCTGCAGTGGGACAAAGACGATTGCGCTGCAATCAACCTGGTGAAGTTTGACTTGTTGGGGCTGGGGATGTTGTCGGCGTTGCACCGGGCCACCGATTTGATTGCCGAGTTTCGTGGCCGCCACGTCGACTTGGCCGAGATACCGCAAGAAGATGATGTGTATGCCATGTTGTGTCGTGCTGACAGTGTCGGGGTGTTTCAGGTGGAGTCACGCGCGCAGATGGCGACATTGCCGCGGCTCAAACCACGACGGTTCTATGACCTCGTCGTAGAAGTCGCCCTCATTCGCCCCGGCCCAATTCAAGGTGGTTCGGTGCACCCGTACATTCGGCGGCGCAACGGGCTCGAACCTGTCACGTACTTGCACCCGCTGCTGGAAAACAGTTTGGGCAAAACACTCGGCGTGCCATTGTTTCAAGAACAACTCATGCAGATGGCCATCGATGTTGCGGGCTTTACGCCTGCCCAGGCCGACGAGTTGCGTCAAGCAATGGGGTCTAAGCGGTCACGGGCGCGCATGGCGCGCTTGCGCGAACGACTGTACGACGGCATGGCTCAGCGTGGCATCGCCGGTGACATTGCCGACGAGATCTACGACAAGATGGCGGCGTTCGCCAACTATGGCTTTCCCGAAAGTCACTCGGTGAGTTTTGCGTATCTCGTGTATTCATCAGCGTGGATCAAGTTCCATGAGCCAGCCATTTTTTGTGCAGCACTCGTCAATTCGCAACCGATGGGGTTTTGGTCACCGCACACGTTGGTGCAAGATGCGCGCCGACACGGGGTGGTGGTGCGCACCCCCGATATCAATGCGTCGCGAGCTGGTGCGTGGCTTGAGCCTGACCCGCGCTCTACGGGTGGGTTGGCAGTGCGACTCGGCATTGGCTCGGTGCGCGGTATCGGCACACAACTGGCTGCACAAATTGAAGCGGCACGACCGTTTGTCGACACCGAAGATCTCGTACGGCGTGTGCCGGGCATGTCAGTGAAACAACTCGAAGCACTGGCCACAGCCGGTGTGTTCGGTGAGTCATTTGATGTGTCACGGCGCGATGCACTGTGGAATGCCGGGGCGATTATCGAATCGTCGCCTGATCGGCTGGTGGGCACCGCCAGTGTGTCAACGCCACATCTGCCTGGCATGCAACCAATCGAAGAAGCAGTTGCTGATTTGTGGGCAACGGGTGTTTCGCCTGATGGTCACCCCACCACGTTTTTGCGGGCGTCACTGCGCGAGTTGGGCGTGCTCACCACCGTTGAGCTGAACGAGTTGGCCGCCCGTGAACCTGGAACGCGGGTGCTCATTGCCGGTGTGGTGACGCATCGGCAACGACCAACGACTGCCAAAGGCACCACGTTCATCGGTCTTGAAGACGAAACGGGGCTGATGAATGTGGTGTGCTCACGCGGTTGTTGGGTGCGGCACGCCGGTGTGTTGCGCCGCTCGACTGCGCTGTTGGTGCGTGGGCGGGTGGAGTATGCCGAAGGTGTAGTCAACGTGGTCGGCGAGCAGTTCACCGAACTGCGTATCCCGATGCGCGTCGCATCACGCGACTTTCGCTGATCAGCGAACCTGCGGGCGACTAGTCGTTAGGTGTTTCGTTGAGCCCGTCGTTGAACATGCGGTAGGTGTCGTAGATGTCTTTGCATTTAGTGCACAGCGGCAACTGCTTGGGGTCACGTGATGGAACCCAGCGGTGCCCACACAATGCTTCGAGTGGTGTGCCATTGATGCGTGCTTCCAACACCTTGGCCGCAGCGGATTCGTCACCGTCGGTTTTTACGATGTGAGAGCACTCCGGGTCGCCGGTCTGCGGTGTGTATTCGGTGACTGTTTCAGTGGCGTTACTCACGCTGTTCAGCCTGTCACGAATGCCACGGCTACGGCAACGCAGGCGATACTCACCGCAACCGGCACCACCACACTGGCCCACGTGGGCACTTTCCACGAACGTGGTGCCAGCGACAGCGATCCAACGAGTGCTCCGACGATCGCACCGCCGAAGTGTCCACCAACCGACACGCCTGGCACCGCCAAGGTAAAGAGCAGATTGATAGCGAACGTGACGCCAAGCCCCGTGCGCAAGGGGTTGACCCCGCGTTGGCCGACGCCGACAACGCTGGCTGCCATGAGCCCAAAGACTGCCCCCGATGCGCCGCCCGTGGCTGTATCAGGCGAGAGCAACAATGCCCCGAGCGAACCACCAAGTAGAGCCGCGCAATACAGCAATGCAAATCGCAGCGAGCCAATGACCGGTTCGATGAGCCGGCCGAGTTGATACAACAGCAACATGTTGAAGCCCACGTGCATGACCCCGAAGTGCACGAACCCGCACGAGATAAGTCGGTACCACTCGCCTTGTTCGAGAAACACTCGCGAGATCACGAAGTTGAGCGTGCGATCACTCGTGCTGTTGCCGAACATCACCGAGCCAACCTCGCCCAGGGTCATCCAAATGAAGATCCCCACATTTACCGCAATCAACGAATTACTCACCACTAACGGCGGCACACTGCTCAACCATCGCGTCGAACCCGATGGGCTGCGAAACTCGAACGGAACGCGCACCGCAGGTTGGCGCACTGCGGGTTTTCGTGTTGTCCTGCGGCGCCGCGGGGGTGATGCGTCAGGCAGATCGCGACGTGGGTCGGGCGGCGGAAACTGTGGTGGCGGCAGATTCACCGCGGGGCAGCCTCGGCAGCAGCCCGATTAGCCAGGTACCACTCGATGGTTGTCTGCAAGCCAGCAGCAAATTCGGTGTGCGCGTGCCAACCGAGGGCGGCGTGGGCTCGTGCGGCATCCACACATCGGCGTGGTTGACCATCGGGCTTGGATGCATCCCACACCAAGTCGCCGGTGAAGCCGACGAGGCGGGCAATTGTTTCCACAGTTTCGCGAATCGTGATTTCGCGATTGTTGCCAAGGTTGAGCGGTTCGCTGCTGTCGTGTAGCTCGGCTGCCAGCACGACGGCATCAGCGGCATCACCGACATACAAGTAGTCACGGCTCGCAGCCCCCGTGCCCCACACGTGCACGCTGCTAGCCCCCTGTTCTTTTGCCTCGACACACTTTTTGATGAGTGCCGGTATCACATGCGACACCGCTGGGTGGAATTTGTCGCCCGGGCCATACAAGTTGGTAGGGATGACGAACGCCGAGCGTTGGTCGTACTGACGACGGTTGACTTGGGCCAGCACTAACAATGCTTTTTTAGCGATGCCGTACGGCGCATTCGTTTCTTCGGGATAGCCATCCCAAATGGTCTCTTCGCGAAACGGCACTGGCGTGAACTTCGGATAACTACAGACGGTGCCCAAGATGACAGTTTTTTCCACCCCAGCGGCGCGGGCCGCTTCGATTACGTTCACGCCCATCTGCAAGTTGTCCAAAAACAGCGGTGCTGGCTCCACCTGGTTGTAGCCAATGCCGCCCACCCGAGCTGCGAGGTGAATCACATGACTCGGTCGATGCGCAGCAAACAGCCGCTCAGCAACACCCGGCTGGGTGAGATCGTGGTCGGCGTGGCGTGGGGAGGTGACCACGGCACCGTGGTTGGTGAGTCGGGCAACGACATGGCTACCTAAAAAACCACTGCCGCCCGTCACCACGACGTTGCGACCACGCCAAAACGTGGGGTTGCTAGCTGGCGCCGTCACGATGCTTCCAGCGTATTCGCCGGCATGCCGCCCGAGCACCGACAGAATAGAGACAATGAGTCGAGTGCGCGTGGCGCTCACCTTCGAGCAGTGCTGGCGCGAGTCGCCTGGTGGCACCGGTGTTGCTGCAGTCGAGCTCGGCCGCGCACTGGCGGCACGCGACGATGTGGAAGTCATCGGTGTGGCTGGTCGTCATCGTCGGGCGGCCACCGCCGGTTACGAGCCGACGGTTGCGGTTGCTCGATTGCCGCTGGCTGGCCCACTGCTCGTCGAGTCGTCGTTGCGATTCGGTTGGCCACGCATCGAACGTGCCACGGGGCTAGTCGATGTGCTGCACGCCACGAGCATCATTCCGTTCGCCAGTGCGCCGCACGTGCCACTGGTGGTGACCGTGCACGACTTGGCCTTCTTGCATCATCCGCAATATTTCACTGCTCGCGGTCGCGACGTGTTTGCGCGGTCGCTCGACATCATTCGCACCCGCGCCACTTTGGTGTTGTGTTCGTCGCGCGCCACGCTGGATGACTGTCTCGGCAACGGGTTTGTGCCCGAGCGTCTGCGGCTCGTGCCATTAGGTGTGCGATTGCGTTCGGCGAATCCGGCGCAAGTTGCCGATGTGCGAAAGCGCCACGCACTCCCGGCGGAGTATCTGTTGTTCGTGGGCACGCTTGAGCCACGCAAGAACTTGCCGCGATTGCTCGACGCACATGCAGCATTGGGTGCGACGGTGCCACCGCTCGTGGTGGTGGGGGCTGCGGGTTGGGGCGATGATGATCTTGCTGCACGATTGGCGATGGCCCCACGTGTGATGTTTGCTGGGCACGTGCCCGACGTAGATCTGCCGGCGATTTATGCCGGGGCAAGTGTGATGTGTTACCCGTCGCTCATGGAGGGCTTCGGCATGCCTGTGCTCGAGGCCATGTCGCACGGCACTGCAGTGGTGACGAGTGCAGGCACATCCACCCAAGAAGTGGCTGGTGGTGCAGCCGTGTTGGTCGACCCGCTCAGTGTCGAATCCATTGCCGATGGCATCCGCGACGCACTCGAGCGTCGTCATGAGTTGTCACAACTCGGCAGCGAGCGCGCCAAGGGCGCCACTTGGGAGAGCACTGCAAGTCTGGTGGTGCGTGCTTATCGCGACGCACTTGAAATGGTCGGCTCATGACCCGCGTTGCCGTCAACATGTTGTGGTGCGTGCCTGGCCAAGTGGGTGGCTCCGAGCAATATCTCGTGCGTCAATTACTCGGCTTGCAGCAAGCTGCGCCGAGTGAATTTGTGGTGGATGTCTATGCGCCACTCGGCATGGTGGCGGCACACGGCGAACTTGCTCGCCACGTGCAGTTGCGCGAATCAGCATCCCCCGAGCATCGTCGGGCGCTGCGGGTCTGGCGTGAAGCAACGTGGTTTGCTGCCAACGCTCGTGGTGCCGACGTCGTGCATCATGGCGGTGGGGTGGTGCCACCACGCAGCCCGAGACCTGTCGTGCTCACCATTCACGACCTGCAGTACCTCGTGTATCCGCAATATTTTTCGCCCGTAAAGCTGCGCTATCTGACCGCCCGCATGCCGGCTTCGGTGCAGCGCGCAAAGCACATCGTGGTGCCGAGCAATTACGTCAAGCAAACAGTGGTGCAGCGGCTTGGTGTTGTACCAGAAAAAGTCAGCGTGGTGCGCCACGGTATCGAGTCGTCGTTGGGTGATTCCGGCACGCCCGCCACAGAGTTGCGTGATCGATTTGGCGTACGTGCCGAACACGTGCTGGTGTACCCGGCAATCACGCATCCTCACAAAAATCATGCGTTTTTGGTCGAGCTCGTCGCGGGGCCACTGCGCAATCTTGATGTGCATCTGGTGTTTGCTGGCGGGCAGGGTCGCGCGCACGAAGCATTGCTGCGCTTGATTCGCGAGCGAAACGTTGGTGACCGTGTCTCGGTGGTGGGTCGGCTTGGTGACCGTGACCGTGATGGCTTGGTGGCCATGGCTACGGCGTTGGTGTTTCCGAGTGCTTACGAAGGTTTCGGTGCACCAGTCATCGAGGCCATGGCGCTCGGCGCCCCGGTGATCGCGGCCAACGCGACGGCGTTGCCCGAGGTAGTGGGGGATGCTGGGCATCTGTTGGATTTGTCAGTTGACACCTGGGCAGATGCGGTTCGCGATGTGATCGCACGTCGCGCAGGGTGGCAAGATCGCGGTCGCGTACGAGCTGCGCAATTCACAGCGCTTGAATCGGGACGAGATCTAGCGCAGGTGTATCGCACGGTTGCGGCAGGTGGGCGATGAACACGGGTGCGCGGCGATTGATCGTGTTGTGTCCGCATTTTTCCCCGGACATTGCGCCGACCGGCAAAGTCATGACCGAGATCGTCATGCAGTGGGTCGCACTCGGCCACGAGGTGCATGTCGTTACGGCACTGCCGTGGTATCGCGACCACCAAGTTGATCCCGGTTGGGGAGGCAAGTTGGTGCGCTACGAACGCACGCCGTGGGGTTCAATAACGCGCATCCATCCGTTTCCCGCCAAATCCAAAGCCAACTTGTTGCTTCGCGCCGTGGCCTTCGTGGCATTCAGCGTGATCGCTGGTGTGCGGGCAGTAGCAGTGCGCCGCCATACCGGCCGTGATGCGCGCGTGCAGCACCGTGGCATAGATGCCGTTGTCGGAATGTCACCGCCGCTCACGCTGGGCACCATTGGTTGGATCGTGGCCCGACTGCGACGCACTCGGCTTATTTTCAACGTGCAGGATGTGTTTCCAGATGCTGCTATCGCCACTGGTGCGGTGCGCAACAAGTTGATCATTGCGCTGGCCTCGTGGCTGGAGCGATTCACGTATCGTCGGGCAAGTGCAGTGGTGGTGCTGTCACCTGACCTGCAACGCAACGTGCGCAACAAGATTGGTGCAAAGCTTGCCGGGCGCGTGCACGTAATCGAAAACTTCGTTGATGTAGCTGGCATCACACCGCAAGATCGCATGACGCCGTACCGACGCGAACTTGGGATCGGCACAGAAGTTGTGGTCATGTATGCCGGCAATGTCGGATTCTCGCAGTCGCTGGAGCTGCTGGTGGAATTTGCGCGCCGCGCTCCACAGGTGACTGTGCTCATCAATGGTGCTGGCGTGGCCTTGGCGTCACTGCGTGCTCGTGCTGCAGATGTAGCCAACGTGCGGTTCGGTGAATATCAACCCGAGGCCCGCTTGGCAGAAGTGTTGGCCACCGGCGATATCCATGTCGTATCCCTACGAGCTGGTTTGGCAAGTGTGAGCGTGCCATCGAAAACGTATTCAATTTTGGCCGCTAGTCGCTGCGTGGTAGCAGCCGTCGATCGCGATACCGAAATTGACCGGCTCGTCACTCGTGCGGGTGCCGGAATCTGTGTGGCGCCCGACGACGTCGATGCGCTCTGCGCTGCACTCGGCTCGTTGGCAGGCGACCCGGCCCGCCGGTTGGCATTGGGTAGCGCTGGGCGCACCTATGTAGAACAACACCCGACGGCGCGAGATGTGGCTGGTGCTTACGTGCGGCTACTGCCCGATAGCCTGAGCAACTCGTGACGTCGTCCGCCAAGAAAATCGCCCGCCTCGCCGAAAAGAGCAAGACACGCAAGCCTCGCGGCGTGCGCCTGAAGGGCGGCTCGGTGTTTCCGACCGTCATCATCGTGGTGCTCGCCTTGGGTGCAGCACTCATTGCGTATTCTCGCCAAACTCTCGAAGATCGCAGCGCATCCGACATCACGAACGCGACGTATTACCTGTCTTTTGGTGTGTATGTCTGTGACCAGTGGATTGAACTACCCGATACCGCCCTTACCGAGTTGGCCGAAGTGCGTGAAGGTGCTGAGTTGGTTGCAGGCCAGCCAGGTGTTGTGCAGTGGCAGCCTCAAATTCTGAGCGGCCAGCGTCGCGCCAAGTTGTCGGCGGTGTTGGACTTGTACGCAATCAAAGTAGACAACGACAAAGTCACATTCCCGTCGGCACTCAACGGGGGAGCCACCTTGACCGAAGACCGCGATGCGTGTGACGGTGAGGGCGGTTCGTTGTTCGTCGAAACATGGGACGTGCAGGGCACCGACTCCACTCGCAAGACGTCAATCGCCAACCTTGATTCGGTTCGTTTGAACAACAACGGTCTGGCCGTTGCGCTGGTGTTTGCACCAGATGGCACCGAAGTTGACCTGCCACCAGCAGCCAGCGAAGTCGAGCTGCTCGTCAACTCGGGCGAGTAAGTCGCGCGCGGCATGTTCGCCGTTGTACTCGTCGGTGGTTTCGGCACGCGATTGCGTCCGCTCACCAACACCACACCCAAACCACTGTTGCCACTCGGCCAGCGCACCATTCTGGAATGGATGCTCACCCACCTCGCGCGCGGCGCAGTCACTGATGCTGTGCTGGCCCTCGGATTCAAGCCCGAGCCGTTCTTGGCTGCATTCCCCGACAACATGTGCGCCGGGGTGCGTTTGCATTACGCGATCGAGTCAACGCCGCTCGACACCGCCGGGGCGATTGGTTTTGCTGCTCGCAGCGTGGGTTTGCATAAGCGCAACGAAACGTTCGTAGTCGCCAACGGCGACATCGTCACCGAGTTGTCAATTGCTGATTTGGTCGCTGCGCATCGGGGCAATGTGCAGGCTGGTGCGTTGGCAACTATTCACCTCACGCCCGTTGCTGACCCAACGCAATTTGGGGTTGTTGAGCGTGATGCACATAGCAAGGTGACTGGCTTCGTAGAAAAACCCACCCCGGGCACCACCACGAGTTTTCACGTCAATGCCGGCACCTATGTGTTCGAGCCAGCAGTGCTCGACCTCTTGCCGGGTGATGCGCCACTCTCGGTCGAGCGCACCACGTTTCCACAGCTTGTGCAACGTGGCGCGCTGTACGCCCAGCCCACCGAGGATTACTGGCTGGATGCCGGGCGTCCCGAGACATATCGTCGCGGCAATCTGGATTTGATCAATGGCTCGCGTCGTGACCGTGACGATGCCGTGCACGCAACCGCCCAGGTGGATGCTGAGGCGCGCATTGTGAACAGTGTCATCGGGGCTGGCGCGCGAGTTGCTGCTGGCGCCCAAGTGAGCGACTCGGTGATTTTCCCTGGCGCATCGGTTGGTCGCAATGCACGGGTGTCAGCAGCCTGTGTAATGGGGCATGTTGCCGACGAAGCAGTCGTGCACGACTCGCTGGTGGCTGGCTAGCTCGTGGCCGACTAGCGAAATAAATCTTCTTGCGGTGGGCGCACGAGCTCGCTCACTGATGCTTCGCGAAACCAACTTGGGTCGGCGCCGCGCACCACGGCAACGGGAATGCCCGATGACTTACCCATCACAAGTTCGGCTGCACTCGCTAGTTCGTCAGCGATTGCAACTTCGGTTACCTGCATGACGCGTCCGAGGGCGTCGGCGGTGCCGCGCAGGTCCACCACCGCGGCGATGCCGGCGACTCCGATTGCCACGTCGGTAAGCCCTTTGCGCCATGCCCGACCAAACGTGTCGCTCACGATGACGCCCACTTCGACCCCCAACTGAGCGCGCACAATGTCGCGAATGCGGCGCGCCGAACGGTCGGAGTCTTTCGGCAACAACGCCGCCTGCCCGCGCTCAACATTGGACAAATCGACGCCACTGTTGGCGCAGACAAAACCATGCTTTGTCTCGGTAATGATCAAGTCGCCACGTCGGCGCACAATACGTACGGCTTCGTCTTCGACCAATTGTTTGTGGCTGAGCGGATTCGTGGGGTCAATGGCCACCAGTTGGCCTTCGGCCTTGCTCACGACTTTTTGTGTTACCACCAGCACGTCACCATCGAGCAGCGGGCCATTTGGCTCGTTGCGACACGCAGCAACGATGATGTCACCGAGCTGGTCGTTGGGTGCGATTTCGCCGATGCCGGTTACACCCCAAGCGGTGAGACGCATTGTCACGGTGCCACGGCTCCAATCACGGTTGTCGCGAGTGTGCGGGCCACGGTGTCTGTCTTCATGATTGTGCTTGTGACGATACAACGCATGCCGAGTTGCTCGATAGCGCTGCACAAATGTGCGTCGACTTCGTCAATCACAAAGACCCCACAAATATCGGCGTAGATGCGCGCCACGCCGAGCGCGCTGGATTCGTGCCCTAATTCGCGCAGCAGTCGGTCGGCAGGGCCTTTCAATGCTGCACCGCCGATAATCGGCGAAATCGCCACCACCGAGTTACGGCGTGCTGCGAGCATTGCGTCTACTCCTGGCACAGCCCGCACTGGGCCGATTGACACCAGTGGGTTGGACGGGGCAATCACCACGACGTCGGCGGCGACCAGTGTGTCAAGGCCGTTGGGGGTTGCGGTGGTGGCACCAGCGAATTGCAACTCGGCAACCGCAACTGCATGACGCAGTCGCACGAAATATTCTTGGAAAGAAATCGTTTCGCCTCGCTCGTAACGATGCCCATCGGGTGAGGTTGCATCATCGGCCAAAGTCACCCGGGTCTCGACTCGCGAATCGGTCATCGGAACAATTGTGTACGGCACGTTCCACGCCTGGGCAATCTCGCGCGTTACTTCGCTGAGGCTGGCGCCTTCGGCCAAGCGCGTAGTGCGGTATAAATGAGTCGCCATGTCGCGATCGCCGAGGTTGAACCAGTCGTTGGCTGCCGTTGAGTGTTGAGGTCGAACCCCTACGTACCGTGCATGCGATTGCATCGTGACCCAGGTTTCGTCGCTCAATCCCCAGCCTCGCTCGGGGTCAATTGCATTGGCCAACGTGTAGATCACTGTGTCGATATCGGGTGAGACGTGCAGCCCGTTCACCACGGTGTCATCACCCGTGTTGACGAGTGCGGTCACTGCGTGATTGGTATCCGAGAGGCGCATGGCGCGTAAAAATCGGGCGGCACCCACGCCGCCGGCAATGACTGCAACTTCACGCGCAGCGGACATGTCTTTGAGCGTATGAGTAGCCTTACCTGAGTGCCACGCGCCCTCATCACCGGTATCACTGGCCAAGACGGCCAACACCTAGCCGAATTTTTGCACGGCAAGGGTTACAACGTCTTCGGGCTCATCAAAGGCCAAAACAACCCCAAGGTCGAAGCACTCTTGGCCGAGTTTCCGTATGTGCAACTTGTCAACGGCGATCTCACCGATTTTTCTAGTTTGGTTGCCGCCCTGCGCGCCGTTGAACCCGACGAGATCTACAACCTGGGCGCAATTTCATTCGTGGCGATGTCGTTCAATCAGGCTGAGCTCACCTCCAACGTCACCGGGCTCGGTGTGTTGCGCATGCTCGAGGCCATCCGACTCGTTGGTGGTGCCCAGAGCAACCCGATTCGCTTTTATCAAGCATCGTCATCAGAGATGTACGGCAAGGTGCGCGAGATTCCCCAAACCGAGATGACTGCGTTTCATCCGCGTTCGCCGTATGGCGTGGCCAAAGTGTTCGGCCATCACATGACGGTGAACTACCGCGAGTCGTATGGCATGCACGCTTCGTCAGGAATCTTGTTCAATCACGAAGGCCCCCGCCGTGGATACGAGTTCGTTACTCGCAAGATCACCCACTCGGTGGCCCGCATCAAGCTTGGCTTGCAGGACAATTTGCTGCTCGGCAACCTGGCTGCCAAGCGCGACTGGGGTTACGCCGGAGACTACGTAAAAGCGATGTGGCTCATGTTGCAACAAGACGTGCCGGAAGATTATGTAATTGCCACCGGCGAAACCCACGAGATCACCGAGTTCTTGCAGCTGGCCTTCGAGTGTGCAGGTTTGGGCGACTGGCATAAATATGTCGGGATTGATAAGCAGTATTTCCGCCCAGCTGAAGTGGATCTGTTGGTTGGGGATGCGTCAAAAG
This sequence comes from Ilumatobacteraceae bacterium, assembly GCA_040401815.1. Classification (GTDB taxonomy): domain Bacteria; phylum Actinomycetota; class Acidimicrobiia; order Acidimicrobiales; family Ilumatobacteraceae; genus F1-60-MAGs027. Next base: position 25,977 of record JBBANT010000009.1, read on the forward strand.
CCGAGCAGAAACTCGGTTGGAAGCGCGAAGTTGACTTCCCGACGTTGGTCGAGATGATGGTTCGTCACGACATTGACTTAGAGACCAAACGCGCAAAATAGAGGCGTAGCCCGAACATAAAAATCACCAGTGCGACGACTGCGCTGGCAATAAGTGCCAGTTCGACGCGCAGGAACAGATCGTTGCTCGACCAGGCTGCTGTGGCAACGAAGCTCGCGAAGCTTGTCACCCAGCCAACTGCCACAAAAACATGCCCTGACATCGACAACACCGATTGCGCACACGCCTGCGCCAACATGTACACCGCGCTGGCAAACGCCAACAACGTGATGGTGCGTCGGTCGATGCCACCGTCGTACACCAAATCCAGCACCCACGGGCCAGCGATGAATGCGCCAACCACTCCGATGACCCCAACGCCACCCACCAAGGTGAACAATCGTCGCAACACGGCGCGAAACTCGGTTGCATTGCCAAGTGTGACGAGCTGTGTCAAACGAGGGAGCATCGCGGCGTTGACTGCTTGGAACAAAAACAGTGGGATTCGCGCCAAGAGCACGGCGTTGCCAAAGCGTGTGACTACTTCAGGGGCGGTGCCTGCGCCGAGCAAGTCAACAGTGAGCGGCCCAGCGTTGATGAGCGCCCCAGAACACAGGGTGCCAAGTAGCAGCCAACCAAGATTCGGAGCAAGTTCGCCCCATGATGCCGGTGTTCCTGGTGAAGTGCGCAGTCGCCCCGACCCGAATGCGCCGACGGCAATCACCAGCGGCACCACCGCCACCATCAACGCGTATGGGCCGACGCGATCGAGCCCGGCGAGCAAGAAAACTGCGCAAGCAATCACTCGGAGCAATCCGTCGAGGGCGATCATAAGGCTGTAGATGCGAAAGTGTCCGAGCCCCGAGCAAATTCCGCGTGCGATATGAAACGGTGCATAACCCACCAGCGCAATCACAAGTGCCAATGTCACCACTGCTGACCCTTCGAACAAATCGTTGGTCAGGCGGGTGCGGGCGAGCGCCACGGCCACCACAAGCAGCAGGGTGATTGCTGCTGCCACGGGGGCCACCTTGCGCACCACCGGACGCACACCGTCACCCAGTGCGCGACGGTGGGCGACAGAGCGGCTCACTTCTTGTTCAAGCGGCAAAAAGAATCCGGGCACGAGTGCAAACATCACAAACCACAACGACACGATTGGTTTGAAGCCGTCTTGGCCGAGTGCTTCTTGGCCCAGACGGAAAAACACATAGATGGAAATGCCACCCACCAAGAGGCCCGAGCCGATGGTGAAGCTGCCCGAAGGTAGCGCCGATCGCATTCCTGGAGTAGCTGAAGGCGGGAGCGGGCTCGGCCCAGCGCCGTCAGTGGAGGATCTGTGCAAAAACATGAAGCGAGCCGAGGCTACTCACCTCGGCTCGCTACGAAACGTTGTGCAGATTACGCAATATCTGATGTGGAGACGTTCTTGCGACGCTCCAGAATGCTGCGCACTTTGTCGCCGGCTTCGTCGAGCACTCGCTGAGCGGTCTCTTGTGCCTCAGTGCGCACGCGAGGTGCGACTTCGTTGATGCGATTGCGCAACTGACCGATGCGCTGTTGGGCATCAAATCGGCGAGCAGCAACACGCTGCGTGGCGATGACACCAACACCGACTGCGACGTATGCGGCGTCACGTGCAACCTTGGCTGCGGGGGCCACTGCTTTGCGAACGTCAACCGAAGTGAGGTCGAGTGCTTTCAGTGGATTTGAAATCTTCAGTGCGGGCATGGGTGGCTCCTTAAGTGAGTTAGGGGTCATTTGACCCACTTCGCACGCTAACCATGGGTGCTAACTTTTGCAAGCACAGCGCATACGAATGTATGTGGCATCGGTCATCGGTAGGTTGGAAGGTCGTGACGATGCCCGTGGCGATGCCCCTGACGCTTCCCGTGGCGCAGCGTCCAGCCCATGCCGCCCCGCCTGTGGTGGCGGTCATGGTGGTCCACGAGCCAGGTGAGTGGTTCGCTGAAACCCTCGCCAGCCTCGCTGCTCAGGATTACCCCGATCTGCGCTTGGTGGCCCTGCTCACCAGTACCACACCAGCCACCGTTTCCGATGCCATTCAGGTGGCGGTGCCTGCGGCTTTGGTGCGAATTGTGGAGGGCAACCCGGGCTTTGGTCCAGTGGCCAATCAGGTGATGGCCGTGGTGGATGGCAATGACGGCTTCTTGCTGTTTTTGCATGACGACGTGGCGCTGCAGCCAGATGTGGTGTCGCAACTGGTGGCTGAGGCATTTCGGTCAAACGCAGCAATGGTCGGCCCGAAATTGGTGGAGTGGGACACACCAAGCGTGCTGCAACACGTCGGCCTAGACGCCGATCGCACCGGACGGCTCGTCGACGTGGTCGACCCTGGCGAACGCGACCAACAACAGCACGACGCCGTGCGCGATACGTTCGCTTTGCCTTCGGCTTGCATGTTGGTGCGCAACGACATCTTCCGCGAGGTCGGTGGTTTTGCCGCGCAGATTCCCTTTCTTGGCGAGGAACGGGATGTGTGTTGGCGACTGCACATGCTCGGTGCACGAGTGATGGTGAATCCTGCTGCAGTGGTGCGCCATCGCGGCGCATTCGCTACGCGAGCGATGCTCATCGGGGCCGATGCGCGTGCTGAGCGCAATCGCGTGCGCACCGTCGTGGCGTGTGCGCCGTTGTCGCAGTTGCCGCTCGTTATTGTGCGCCTTTTGGTGCAGTCGATTGTTGACACCGTACTGGGGTTGCTGAATGGCGAGCAACAGCGTGGCTTGGCTAGTTTGCGCGCAGTTTTTGCGTTGGTAATTGACGCACCGATGATTGTTGCTCGCCGTCGCGCGTTGCGCCCGTTGCGTCGTGTGCCAGGCAGCGAAGTGAGCTCGCTACAGTTGCGCGCTAGCGCCCGACTCGCCGTCTATGCCCGTCACCGTCGCGCGTTACGCGAACAGAACACGTCAGAAGTTCCGGCAATCGTGGGCTCGGTTGCACCGCCCTCGCGCGTGGTAACACTTGTGGGTCTTGCTGCAGTACTGATGGTGTTCATCGGCAGCCGTGGATTGATAGTCAACGGGGTGGGCAACATCGGGCAGTTCGTTCCGCTGGCTGGTGAACAGTCGGGTGTTGTTGATTTGGTGCGGGCGTACTTTGTTGGCTGGGCACCCGGCTGGTTTGGCGCCCCGAGTGCGGCGCCAACGTACTTGGGTGTGATGTCTGCAGTTGGCGTGCTGTGGTTTGGCTCGTGGGCCGGGTTGTTGACGCTGCTCGTGGTGGGGGCGCTTGTCGTTGGGCCGGTTGGTGCGTGGCGGTTGAGTGGTGTGTTTGGCACGGCACGAGTGCGGATGTTTGGCGCTGTCGTTTATGCGGCGTTTCCCGTTGGCATTTTGGCTGCCCGCGACGGTCGACGCGATGCAATCATCTTGTGGGCATTGGCGCCGTGGATTTTGGATTTTGCGCGGCGAATCGCCGGCTTGGCCCGCGATGAGGCAAATACGCTGCGCGAAACTTCGGTGCGTCCTACTGGTGGTCGTCGTTCGCAACTTGTTGCGTCGCTGTTGTTGGTGGTGGCCGTGGCATTCACGTTCAGCCCTGTGGTGTTGCCGATGGTGGTGGCTCTCATGGCGGTATTGCTTATTGCTGCACCGTTGACACCCACCCCATGGCGCGCATCGGCGTGGCTTGTTACCTCGCTTGGTGTAGCGGTGGTGGCCAGCGTGGTGTTGCACGCGCCATGGTCGCTGCGATTCGTCGCTGGGGATTGGTGGTCAGCTTTCGTCGGCGCAAGAAGCCCAGCCACCATGGCGTCGCTAGTTGATGTGTTGTCGCTTGGCGTTGACAATGTGGTGTGGCGCGCGTTGCTCGTTGCTGGATATGTGCCGGTGGTGTTGATGCTTTTTGTCAAGCGCGGGTCGCAATCCAGTTGGATCACTCGCGCATTTTTGCTGGTGGTGGTTTCTCTTGCGCTGCGGATGGCAACCGAGCACGACTTGGTGGCTCTGGCACTTCCGGAGCCGCTCGTGTTGGCAAGCCTGACGGCGCTTGGCGTGAGCCTGTCGGCAACGGCCGCGTTTGCAATGTTTGTCGAGGGTCGCACTCGCACGTTTACCTGGCAGCAATTGCTAGCCACGGTCTCGGTAACGGCGATGGTTGCCGCAGCAGTGCCGAGTGCGGTGGTAGTTGCCGATGGTCGCTGGATGCAACCCAATGCAACGTTGAGCCAACTCGTCACACAGTTGCCTGACGATACCGACGGCGACTATGCGACGTTGTACATCGGTGACACGCGTCTGCTGCCAGTCGCAGCAGTCGCTGCTCGTGATGGCCGCACCGCTTTTGGGGTAGTGCGTGACGGTGGGGCGACTGGTATCGATCTTTTGCCATCAACGCCAACGCAAATGTCTGATGCGCTCGTGCGAGCCGTGGATGTGTTGCTAACAGGGGAGTCATTGCGTGCCGGTCGACTCATGGCACCGATGGCCGTGCGGTTCATCGTTGTGCCATTGCGTGACGACACGCTCCATGCCCGGCGAGAGCCAGCCGTCGGCAGTGTCGGTGGCGTCGTAGTGGCACGCTTGTCGGACCAGTTGGATTTGCGCCGCGTGTACAGCGCGACCGACCTTGTCATTTTTGAAAATATGGCTGCGCTACCCACCGCCAGCGTGTTGGACGAGCGTGCAGCGGTTGCGAGTAAGCAGGCTTTGGAGGCCAATTTGCTAGCCGAATCACCGCGCGAGCGCGGCAATTTCGCGACGTCATTTGCACCCGATCAGCGGATGCAGGGAGAGTCATTGCCTGGCACGGTGCATTTAGCCGTGCCATTTACGTCTCGCTGGACGATGACTGTTGATGGTGCCCGCGTGGCGCCGCGGGTGGCATTCGGCGCAACAACTGCGTTTGATGCTCCGGTGGCCGGTGTTGGCGAGATTCGTTTGCGGGCATCTGTGGCGATTC
>JBBANT010000009.1:31038-36370 GCA_040401815.1 Ilumatobacteraceae bacterium
TGGTGGCACTGGAGCGCCGCACGGTAGATACTTCCTTGCTGACCGCATCAAGCGGCGCTACGTCACCCGAGTTTCGTCGCAACGCCAAGGCTTCCACCTGGTTTTGTCCGGGTGTCATCGGCAATGATGATCAGGTAAGTGGTCTGTTCGTGATTTCCAATTTTGCTGAAGTTCCAGTTGGTGGCACGATCACACGATTCTTAGTGGATGGTGTTGCGCGCCAACAACGTTTTGCAGTGCCGGCACGTTCAACGCTCGAAGTTGACGCATTGGCTGGTGTGAAATCTGGTTTTGTGTCGGCGCTGGTGGAATCCCAGGGTGCAGCCCTCGTCGTCGAGCAGCAAACACTGCACAGGGCCGGCAATGCCGTGGCTACTTGTGCTTCAACGCCGTCGGGCACATGGTTCTTGGCTGACGGTTTTACCGGAGCCGACAGCGTTGATCAGATCGTGGTAACCAATCCATCGCTTGACTCCGCCATTCTTGATGTGTCTTTCGTGACCGCAATCGGCGAGCGAAATCCACAGTCGCTCAAAGGCGTGGTCGTTCCGCCGGAATCGGTGCGGGTGTTCGATGTGGCTGGCCTTGACGCTCGCAACGAAGTCATCGCTGCAGTGGCGGTGCGCGCCACCGTGGGTCGCGTAGTTGTCGGGCGCTCGCAGCACTATCTCGGTCTCGGGCGCCTCGGCTACACCATGTCGCTGGCGGCGTCGGCCACGAGCAATCGATGGTTCTTTGCCGACGGCGAGAAAGCAGCGAACGTGAACGAAGAGTTCGTGATCTACAACCCCTCGGCAACCGATCAGCAATTGACGTTTATTTTCGCCGACGACCAAGGGGCGGCCATTGATCCGGTGACCGTCACGGCACCAGGTCGTCGGGTTACTAAGTTCGCCTCATCTGGTTTGAGTGCGCTACCTGACGGCCGTTATTCAGCAATAGTTTCGGCAACGTCCTCCGTCGACCAGAGTGCGGGCACAGGTTCTAGTGCGGGCGCCAGCGCTGGCGAATCTGTGGTGATTGAGCGTGTGACAACGCGCCAGGGAAACAAGTCGACAGCCAGCACCGTCCTTCTTGGTACCTCAAGTGCGTCACGGGCTTGGGTTGCAACCTCTGGTGCGGCGATCGGAGTCGCAGACGCCTTGCGAGTGTTCAATCCCGGTTCGTTGCCGGCAACATTTCGCGTGTCATATCTCGGCCCAGCCGGAGACCTCGCCATCACCGGATACGAAGAGGTGCTACTTGAGCCCGGTGCCAGTGCGAGTGTGTTGCTTGGGCCCGAGACTGCGTCGACCGCAGTGTCGGTGACATCCAATGAACCCATCGTGGTGCAGCGCCGAATTGATCGCGGCCCGAAGCAGCCGATTGATGGGGCAGCGCCGCTCATACTCATGACTGCATCGGCACAGTCATGACTGTGCCGGCATAGTCATGACTAAATGGACATAGCCATGATTGCTACTGAGGTCGACCTTGCGGTGCGCTTGGCAGCAATCGGGGTAGTGGTTGGTGTTGCAGCCGCCGTCGCCTGGCGACGTCGTCGCGCGCCCGAAGCCCCAACCCAGCCGCGTGGTTCGCTGCCGGCCCAACTCAATCGCGCCGATTTTGATGGCGCATCTGCGCCATGGTTGGTAGTGGTGTTTACATCAGCAACGTGCAACACCTGCGCCGACGTGGCGCGCAAGGCCACCGTGTTGGCCAGCAGTCAAGTAGTGGTACAAGAAGTGGAGTTCGCCCGCGACCGTGCGTTGCATGACCGCTATCGCATCGACGCAGTGCCCACATTGGTGATCGCCGATTCACGTGGCGTTGTGGGCTTCGGGCATCTCGGCCCGATTAGTGCCACCGATCTGTGGGCCGCGATGGCTCGTTGTCGCGATCCGCAGCTTCCCAATGGTGAATGTGCTGGCCCTACGGCCTGAGCCTTAGTCGCGCTCGGGGTCGACTTTGTTTACGGTTGCATCCGGATTTTTCTCCGGCACTTTTTCGTGGATGGTGGGCGCACCAAGGCCTTGTTGAATGAGCTTGGCCACGGTCGCACCGTCAACGGTTTCGTGTTCCAGCAGTGCTTCGGCAACGAGGTCCAACCCACGGCGGTGCTTGAGCAGCGTGACGCGGGCCCGCTCTTCTTGTTCGCGCAGAATGCGAGAGATTTCGTCGTCGATTTTCTTTGCCGTGTCGTCGCTGTATTCACGACCCGAGGTCATGAGATCTTCGCCGAGAAACACTTGTTGCTGTCCTGACCACGCCATGGGACCAACGGCATCGCTCATGCCCCATTCGCGCACCATGCGACGCGCAATTGATGTTGCTTGTTCGAGATCGTTCGCAGCACCGCTATTGAGGCTGCCAAACACGATGGACTCAGCAACTCGTCCACCCATGGCCTTGCAGATCGTGTCTAAGAAATAGTCGCGCGAATAGGTGTGGCGTTCTTCGGGCAGGCTCCAAGTGACGCCCAGTGCCATACCGCGCGGCAAGATCGTGACTTTGTGGAGCGGGTCGCTGTTGGGCAACACGGTGGACAACACGGCGTGACCACCTTCATGGAATGCCACGGCGCGTTTTTCTTCGGCATTGAGCGCGAGGCTTTCGCGACGCGCACCCATGACCACGCGATCACGCGCATTTTCAAAATCGATTCGTTCGATTTCGGTGGCGCCGCGTCGCACGGCGATGAGTGCTGCTTCGTTGACGAGGTTGGCCAAATCAGCACCACTCATTCCGGGGGTGGCCTTGGACATCGTTTCTAGGTCGACGTCGGTGCCCATGCGCTTGCCGGTTGAGTGCACCTTCAAAATGGCGTGACGCTCTTCGGCTTCGGGTAGCGGCACGATGATCTGGCGATCAAAGCGACCAGGTCGCAAGAGTGCAGCGTCCAAGATGTCGGGTCGGTTGGTGGCCGCCATGACGACCACACCTTCTGATGTTTCAAATCCGTCCATTTCCGACAGCATTTGGTTGAGTGTTTGCTCACGCTCGTCGTGGCCGCCACCCAAACCTGCACCACGCTTGCGACCGATGGAGTCGATTTCGTCTACAAAGATGATGGCTCGCCCCATCTTGCGCGCTTGCTGAAACAAGTCGCGCACGCGTGACGCGCCGACACCGACGAACATCTCCATGAAGTCAGAACCAGTGACCGACAAAAACCCCACTCCGGCTTCGCCAGCGACAGCGCGAGCAAACAGTGTTTTGCCGGTTCCTGGAGGCCCGACGAGCAACACACCTTTGGGTACACGCGCACCAATTTCTTTAAAGCGGTCCGGCATCCGCAAAAAGTCGACCACTTCACGAATTTCTTGCTTGACGCCTTCGTAGCCAGCGATGTCAGCAAATGTGGTGGACGGTTTGTCGGCTTGGTAGGGCTTGGCGCGACTGCGACCAATCGACATGATGTTGCCGGCTTGACCCATGGCGCGACGTTGCATCCAGATGAAAAAGCCCATGATCAAAAAGAACGGCAACAAGATGGGAATGATGTTGGTGAAGAAGTTTCCCTGCGGGGTCGAAAAGTCGTAGTCGACGCCCTTTGACTTGAGCAGTTGTTCGTCGGCATCCGACAAGGTGTTGGCGCCAGTGGTGACGAAATTGCGCGAGTCGGTCAACTTGCCCGAAATTTCGTTATTCAAGTTGTTGATGGTGACTTCGCGAACGCTCCCGCGCTCGACGAGGTCGAGAAATTCGGTGTACGTCAGCCGGGTTTGCTCGGGTGTCGGCAATAACCGTGGGCCCACCAGCAACACGACGGCAACCGCGATGAGTGCCCAGACCAGCCAGCGCGGCATGCCGGGTTTGTCGCTGTCCCCAGAACCACGAAAGCGGTCGCGGAGAGATTTCGGGTTACGCGACGGTGGTGGTGGGGGCGGTGGGGGGAGGTTCGCCATGTGGTCATGCTAAGGCTGTGTCGGCACGAGGCATCCACCGAAAGAATGATAAAAATCGGTACTTTAGTCACATGCGTCGTCGCTGTTCGCGTGCATGCTGCAATGAATCCGCTGTGATGACCCTGTCGTATCAATACGCCACGGCCACCGTGTGGATTGACGACTTGGCCGAACTCAACGACCCTCACGCCTACGACTTATGCGAGCGTCACGGGCAACGTTTTGCGCCACCGAGTGGCTGGCGGTTAGAAGACCGTCGCAACCGCTTCCGCGTGGTGCTACCGAGCCAGCTCGCTGGCTGAGCGCTGTGCCTCGTCCCACTTGGGATCCGCCATTTGGTGAACGTCCATACGAGCAGCGGGTGTTTGCTCACGAGGTAGCGCACGCAACAACACCGCGGGTGCGCTACTCGCTGGCGTGGCTGGCCTTCGGCTGGATTGGCGCCTATCTCACTGCAACAGCGTTGCAGATATTTCTGGTGGCGGCGTTCGACATTTCGCAAGACGCGAGTGAGCAACCTGATTGGTTCTTATTGGCCGGCGCTATGTCGCTGTGGGTGCCACAACTGGTGCTGCTGGTGTTGTTTTCACAACGAGCGGGCACTGGTTCGTTTGCACAGGATTTTCATTTTCGCTTTCGCCTCGTGGATTTGTGGGGCGTGCCAATCGGTGTGCTGTCACAAGTGCTGTTGGTGGGGCTCGTCACATGGCCATTTCGTACGTGGTTTCCCGAGGTCTTTGACGTGGCGAAGGTCGAAGATCGCGCTCGCGGGTTATATGACTCGGCACGCGGGCCTTGGCTGGTGGTCTTGGCACTGATCGTGGTTATTGGCGCGCCGCTCGTGGAAGAACTCGTGTATCGCGGCTTTGTGCAGGCAGGTTTGTCGAGTCGATTCCACCATGTGGCAGCCGTCGTCATTGCAGCGGCCTGGTTTGCTGGCATCCATGGTCGCGTGGCTGAGCTGCCGGGGTTGTTTGCCTTCGCCCTCGTGTTGGGTATTGCGTTTCAGTTGACCGGACGTCTTGGCATGTCGGTCACGGCTCACCTAGCGTTTAACGCCACTGGGCTCGCTTTTCTTGCACTGACTTAGAAAGATGTAGTCACACCCCACCTATGACGAACCCGAACTTGCCAACCGACAACGCGCTGACCGACAACGCGCTGACCGAGACCAGAATGTCTGTCGCGACGGCGATCTTTGTTGAGCGTCGCACCCAGTTGGCGCTGGCCGCAGCCATCATCGTGTTCACCACGCTGATGGTATTTTTCACCTTGCAGCCGTCGCTTATCTTTCGCAACAACACTCCAACCGGCGGCGACATGGGCGCCCATGTGTACGGCCCGGCGTATTTGCGCGACCACCTGTTGACGTCATTCCGTTTGTCGGGGTGGAGCAACGATTGGTATGCCGGTTTGCCGATCTATCGCTTCTACATGGTGGTGCC